>DATKFF010000183.1:0-5190 GCA_035511595.1 Solirubrobacteraceae bacterium
TGCCGGTCGAGTGGTCGCCGGAGACGGCGGTGACGGTCGTGCTCGCCAGCCGCGGCTACCCGGAGAACCCGCAGACGGGCGACGTGATCACGGGCCTCGAGCTCGTCCCGGACGGCGTGTTCGTGACGCATGCGGGCACCGCCCGACGTGCGGACGGCGCGGTCGTGACCGCCGGCGGGCGGGTACTGAGCGTGACCGCGCTTGGCGCCGACGTCGCTGTCGCCCGCGACGCCGCATATGCTGCCGCCGACATGATCGAGTTCGACGGGAAGCAGCTGCGGCGCGACATCGCGCCGCCGGCGGTACGTGGAGCGGCTGCCCGATGACCGAGCAGTCCGCGAGCGCCCCGCAGACCCTGGCGGAAACCGAGGCCGAGCTCGAGGAGTTCGACGTCGACTCCCCGCTCGTGGGGATCCTGATGGGCTCGAAGAGCGACATGCCCGCGATGGAGGCGGCGGAGCGGGAGCTGGCCGAGCGCGGGATCCGCAGCGAGGTGCGGGTTATGTCGGCCCACAGGGAGCCGGACAAGGTCGCCGACTACGCCAAGAACGCCAAGCTCCGTGGCCTGCGGGTGATCATCGCCGGCGCCGGTCTCTCGGCGGCGCTTCCGGGAGTCGTCGCCGCGCATTCCGACCTGCCGGTGATCGGGGTTCCGCTCACGAGCCGCACGTCGGTGGCGGGTGGGCTCGACGCGCTCCTGTCGATCGCCCAGATGCCCCCGGGCGTCCCGGTCGCGTGCGTCGGGATCGACAACGCCCGCAACGCCGCGGTGCTGGCCGCGCGGATCCTCGGCGCGTGAGCGCCGCGTAGCTGACTTCGCCCGCGCGCGGCGCTAGCCTTGTGGCCCACGGCGACTGATGCCTGACGTAATTCATTTGTCATCGCTGGCGGGCAGTCCGCTGCTCGACTCGGCGGGCGAGCGCCTGGGTCGCGTCGAGGACGTGATCGTGCGCATGGACCACGGCCAGGGGCTGCCCCCCGTCGTCGGCCTGAAGTCGCGGATCGGCGGCCGTGAGATGTTCGTACCGATCGACCGGGTCGAGCAGCTCGGTCCGGACGCGGTACGGGTGTCCACGACGAAGCTCAACCTCGCCCAGTTCGAGCGCCGCCCGGGCGAGCTGCTGCTCCGCGAGGACGTGCTCGACCGGAGCCTGATCAACGTAGCGACCGCGCGGCTGGTGAGGGCGCATGAGGTGGAGCTCGTGTGCGAGGACGGTGCCTGGCGCGTCGCCGGGATCGATCCGAGCATCCGCCCGCGGCTATGGCGCCTGATGCCGCGCCGCTTTCGCGGCCACGACACAGAGCACAAGCAGTTCATCCCGTGGAGCGACATGGAGCCGTTCCTCGCTCATGTCCCGACGTCCAGGCTGAAGCTCGCCACTCGCCGGCTGCGGGGCCTTCACCCCGCGCAGATCGCGGATCTGGTCGAGGCAGCCTCGCACGACGAGGGCGAGGAGATCCTCGAAGCGGTTGGCGAGGACAAGGAGCTTGAGGCGGACGTGTTCGAGGAGCTCGACGACGAGCACCAGGTCGAATTCCTGCGCGAGCGCTCGGACAAGGAGGCCGCGGAGGTGCTCGCGAGGATGGCGAGCGACGACGCCGCCGACCTGCTGCTCGAGCTCGACCAGGACCGCCGGATCCCGGTCCTCAACCAGCTCCCGGCGGCAAAGCAGCGGAAGATCCGCAGCCTGCTGGGGTACAACCCCTCGACGGCCGGCGGGATCATGAACCCCGACTTCGTGACGGCACCCGCCGAGGCGACGGTGGGCGAGGCGCTCGCGCGCGTCCGTGGGAGCGACCTCAGTCCGCAGCAGGTATCGACCGTTTGTGTCGTCGATGGCCAGGGCAAGCTCGTCGGGACCGTGTCGCTGGCCGAGCTGATCCGCGCCAATCCCGATCAGAAGGTCGGAAGCATCGCCGATGCGCTGCCGACGGTTTCCGCGGACGCCGACGTGCCCGAGGTCGCCCGGGTGATGACCGACTACAACCTCGTCGCGATCCCCGTCGTCGACGCCGACGGCAAGCCCGAGGGGATCATCTCGGTTGACGACATCCTCGAGCTGCTGCTGCCAGAGGAATGGCGCTGGCGCGCTGGCGCCGCGCGCAGCTAGACCAGTCTGCGGGGCGGCCGCTCGACGACTTCGAGCACGTGGATCACGCGCTCGGTGGAGATCTCGTGAGCGACGAGGCCGGCGCACGCCAGGAACGCGATCACGAGTCCGTTCGCGAGCGTCAGCCAGCGGCTGACCGCCGCGACGAACACCGCCGACTGCACGATCTCCCAGCCGGCAAAGCCGGCGACAGCGCCGCCCAGCACGGACCACAGGCCGATGCTGTGCCCGTGCAGCCGCAACTCGGGCGAGCCCTCCATCCGCCGCTGGTGGACCAGCAGCGAGACATAAAGGAGCGAACCAGCAAAGGCTCCGATTCCAATTCCGAGACCGACGCCCCTGGCGGCCTCCGGGCTGAACGCGACCGCCGCGACGATCAGCAGCATCGCCGCGCCGAGGACCGTGAGATTGAAATAGAAGCGCTGCCGTGACACCGATTCAGCTCTGCGCCCGGCCTCCCTTTTGCGACGGCAAAAGCGTAGCCCCAGCGGCGCGACGGCGCAAGAACCGATCGCACACGGCAATCGCGTCCTCGATCGTCTGCCACTCGAGTGCATCCGGCGTGTCGGTCGGCCAGTGATAGTTGCGCGGCAGCTTGGTCTCGTCGACCGAGGCGAGCGTCACGGTCGGGTAGCCGGCGCGCAGCGAGATCAGCCCGTCGGTCGCCGCGACGGTGCGAATCCCCCGCCCGGCGCTCGCACCCACGTCGTCGGCGGCCGCCGCGAGCTCGTTCCGCATCGCCACCGTGTAGTCGCGCATCCGCAGCATCCCCTCGCCCTCGAGCACGATCAGCGTCCGGCCGCCGAGGCACTCGAGGCACAGGAACTCCGTGTTGTCGCGGTCGAGTTCGCCGAAGTGCCGGCGGCCGAACGCCTGCATCCCCTCACTGAAGGACTCCTCGGAGCCCGTCGAGATGAGCAGCACCCGCAGGCCATCGATCGGACGCTCGCGGATCGCTTCCGCGAGCGCGATCAGGACTCCGACGGCCGCGAGGTTGTCGTTCGCGCCCGGCACCACCTTGCGGGACCCGATGTCGGCCATCACCGCGATCGCTCCGAGCGACACCAGCAGACCTGTGCGAAGCAGCGACCTGCGCCCCAGCAGCGCTCCCGCGCAGATCGCCACGGGCCCGAGCCACACGCCGTACAGGATCGGGAGCGTCCGCCCCGAGCGTTCGTGCAGGCGCGGCAGGAAGCGCGGGCCGATCTGGCCGAGCGCCGGATGGAACACGAGCCCCGAGTGCGCGGCGTCGTGATGGGCGACGACCGCGACCGTCCGCTCGGCGTCAGGGTCGCCCGCGCTTGCGACCACGTTCCAGGTCGAGCGGTGTGGCAGCAGCGCGCGGCGGAACCAGCGCCGGCCGTGGCCGAGGTCGTCCCAGACCGCGGCCGCCGTGAGCGCTCCCGCGACCGCCGCGAGCGCCCGCGTCGATCGACCCCGTCGCCCGAGAGCGAGCGCCGCGGCGCCGACGGCCAGGGCGTTCGCGAGCCCCAGCGGCCACCAGTAGCCACCGTGGGCGCGCTCCTGTTCGAGCGCCGTGTCGCAGCCGAGCGCCTCGAGGCGCTCCGCGATCCAGACCGCCGCCCGCCGCTCACCGTCCGAGGCCGACGGGCGCTCGAAGTCCGCGAGCTCATGGATCGCGGTACGCCAGCTTCCGGCGTAACGCTGTCGTCTAAGGGTTTTTTTAGCCGGCGAACTCAGAAGGGTATTTTTAGCGATTGGTGAGTCGCGCGATCTGGGAGTCCGCTCGTGGAGCGCCGTGAAGTTCGCGAGCGTCTGCGTGAGGGAAGCGAGCCCGCGGGCGCTCGCCGCGCGTCGGCGGTTGTGGTGCGTGCCGTTCGGTCCCGTGGTGAGTTGCGGGCGTTTGTGGGGTTGCCGTGGGTGTTGTATCGGGGCGTGGCGAATTGGGTGCCGCCGCTGGTGTCGGAGCGGCGGCGGCATTTGGACCGGCGGCGTAATCCGTTCTTTGAGCACGCGGAGGCGGAGTTGTTCTTGGCCTGGCGTGATGGGGAGCCGGTCGGGCGGATCAGCGCGCACGTCGACCGGCGGCTGAACGAGTTCCAGGACAACCGCTGGGGGCTGTTCGGGTTCTTCGAGTCCGTCCGTGACGAGACGGTCGCCGCGGCGTTGCTCGACGCAGCGGAGGCGTGGCTGCGCGACCGCGGCCGCGACCGGATGCTGGGGCCGCTTGACTTCTCGACCAACCACGAGTCCGGGCTGTTGATCGAGGGTCAGGAGCTGATGCCGCAGATCCTCGAGAACTGGCACCACTCCTACTACCGCGAGCTGCTCGAGGGCGAGCAGCTGACCAAGGCGATGGACCTGTACAAGTGGGAGATCATGACCGCCGACCGCGGCGGGATGCTGCCGGTGATCGACGAGCTCGCGGACCGCCTCGAGCCCGACCACGGGATCCGTCTCAGGCGGATGCGAAAGCGCGACTTCAAGCGCGAGGTCCGCGCGTTCATGGACGTCTACAACCAGGCCTGGTCGCACAACTGGGGGTTCGTCCCGCTCACCGACCCAGAACTCGACCACCTCGCCAAAGAACTCAAACCGGTGCTCGACGAAGACTTCGCGTGCGTCGCGGAAACCGCCGACGGCGAGGTCGCCGGCGTCTCGCTGTCACTACCGGACTACAACCAGGTACTCGCCAAGCTCAACGGCCGGCTGCTCCCACTCGGATGGCTCACCGCGCTGCGCACCCGCTCCAAGATCGACGAGCTCCGCGTGTTCGCGCTCGGCGTCAAACCCCAATACCAACACACCGGCACCGCCGCCGCCCTGTACCGCGACGTCTGGGACGCCTGCGAACGCCGCCGGATCGCCCGCGTCGAAACCGGCTGGATCCTCGAGACCAACCAGCCCATGAACCGCGCAATGGAAGCCCTCACCGGCAAAATCATCAAGCGCTACCGCATCTACGAACGACTCCTAGACCCGGCAGCGGCCCCCGCGTCTCCCGGTTCTGCCGCCACCTAGTTGGTCCCGCCCGCGGGTCGCTGATACCCTCGATATGACCGCCATACCGGCGGTTTACAAGGACTGATTGATGGTTTACCACGACGGACATCTGGAC
>DATKFF010000184.1:0-6939 GCA_035511595.1 Solirubrobacteraceae bacterium
ATCGCGTGCACCGAGATTCTGCTCGCCCACGGTGTCGATGACATCGTCGTGTGTGACCGGCACGGTGCGCTGTACCGCGGAGCGAGCTTGATGAACCCTGCGATGGCAGCGCTCGCCGAGCGCACCAACCGTCGCGGCGCAAAGGGTGCCCCCGACGAGGTACTGAGGGGCGCCGATCTCCTACTCGGCGTCTCGGCCCCGGGGGCGGTCTCCTACGAGGGCGTCCGCTCGATGGCCGCCGACGCGATCGTCTTCGCACTCGCAAACCCGGTTCCCGAGATCCGTCCCGAGGAGATACCGGACAACGTCGCGATCATGGCCACCGGACGTACCGACTACCCGAACCAGATCAACAACGTGCTCGCGTTTCCTGGAGTCTTCAAAGGCGCCCTGAAGGTGCGGGCCTACAGCGTCGACGAGACGATGAAGCTCGCCGCCGCGCAAGCGATCGCGGATGTGATCCCACACGACGAGCTCCACAGCGACTACATCGTGCCGAGCGTCTTCAACCGGCGAGTCGCCGAGTCTGTCGCTGACGCTGTCGCGGACGCCGCGATCGCGACCGGACTCGCCCGTCACCCACGCTGATACGCGCCGGCCGGCTCCCCGCCTCGTCACGGGGTCAGAGGTTACTGGCCCTGGGAGCAGACGCCACAAGCCCGCGCGGCGCGAACGTTGATCTTGCTGATCCGCGCTTGCGTGTCAGCGTCGAGACAACAAAGGAGATGACACATGCTGTCCTCAATGAAACGCCTCACCGCGGTAGCGGGAATCACCTGCGCGATCGTTGCGGCCGCTCCGGTCGCGATCGCCGCCGCGGCCCCGGCCTCGGTTCCGGCTCCGATCCCGACCGGCGCCCTCCCGTCGCCGCAGCTGCCCCTCCCCTCCCCGCTGCAGGGAAACTCGTGCAGCGTGAACCAGGGGCTCTTTCCGGGCTTTCTGAACCCCGGGCCCACGGGGCCTCTGGGTCCGTTGGGACCCAACGGACCGCTCGGCAACACGAACAACAACCTCCCCTGTGGGGCCGCGGTCTTCAACCTCGGCCCGACCGGACCGCTGGGACCTAGCGGACCGCTCGGTGGCGGCGGAGCACCGGCTGCCAACGGCCAGCAGTAGGCATCGAATGCGCGCGCGGCGGACCGTTCCGGCCGCCGCGTCGCGCACGTCGCGCGATCAGCAGGAGGGGACGAAGCTGGGGTCCGCCGGCCCGCTGCTCCGCGCGAGGGCATTTTCGACCCATTGCAGCGCGACGGGATCGCTCGTAATGCCGATGTGCCCGACGATGTCTCTTGGACATTGCTGCTGCAAGGTCACGTTCGTGACCCGCGTCGACGGACCGTTCAGGAATGCAGAGGTGTACGGCACGACGACTGCGTCGTACATGGTCTCGATCACCGTGTAGTCGACAGGCGGCGGGGTCTCGTCACCGGAGTTCAGATTGGTGAGGAACGGAGAACCGGTCTGCTGCTCAACACACGCGACACAGCCGACCATGCCGCCACCGAATGTGCTCGGGTTGAGCGTGCCGTGGTTGGACGGTGCGAGCGCCACCAGGCTCTTGACCTTGGCCGCGCCCCCAAGGAACCTAATGTAGTAGCGAGGCATCAATCCGCCCTCCGAGTGGCCGACAATCGAAACGCGCTTGGCGCCGGTGCGGGCGAGGATATGGTCAACGAATCGGGCGAGTTGGTGGGCCGATGCCGCGATATCGCCGGTCTCGTTGTTGCCGTACGTGAGCGTGTCGACGCAGTACCCGGCCTGAGCAAGCTGGGTTCCGAGAAACATCGAGGCGGTGACCCCAAAGGTTCCCGGCAGCAGCACCACAGGCTCCGGATGCTGGGGCGGCGGGGTGCAGTTAGTGGTGTTCAAGCCCGTCGGTGGAGGCGTGCTCGGCGACGTCGCGGGGCTCGTCACAGACCTCGAATTTGGAGCACGAGTGCTCGAGCCGCACGCGGCGAGGATCCCGACGCTCGAGATGATCGCCAGCAGACGAACCACCCCGGTCACGTGACGACCGGCGCCGTCCCGCGGCCGTTGTGTCGCTGCACACACAGTCAAGAGCGTGTCAGCGCGACCCGCAGCTGTCATCGACCCACAGGTGGTTTCGGCGCTGCCGCGCGGCACGTACCGCGCCTCACGCCGGTACCCCAGCGGGCGGCGCAGCGGAGCGCCGACCGGCAGACGCATACGACAGACGTGGGACGAGAAGAGCATCCGCGGAGGGGACGACCCACGTCCCGCGGGGCGCAAGAATTCATGACCTCGATGACTGCGCCGAACGGGCTCCACCGCAACGGCTCGCATCCCGAAGCAACGGTCGCGCGCGTTCACCCCGTGCCGTCGGTTCGGGAGGTCGCCTCGCTCGGTGCGCGCCTCCGAAGCAACGTGCACCGCGGCGTGCAGCTCCCCGCCGATGTGTTGGACGTCCTGCTGGCGACGTTGCTCGCCGGTGGCCATCTTCTCGTCGAAGACCATCCGGGCGTCGGCAAGACGCAACTGGCACGGACGCTCGCGCACAGCCTTGCGACTCCGTTCTCACGCGTGCAGGCGACCGTCGACCTGCTGCCCTCCGACATCGTCGGAGCGAACATCTGGCGGCCGGACACCGGTTCATTCGAGTTCCGCCCGGGACCGGTGTTCGCCCACATCGTGCTGGTAGACGAGCTCAACCGCGCGACACCAAAGACGCAGTCGGGCCTGTTGGAGGCGATGCAGGAGCACCAGGTGACGGTTGACGGCGCGAGCCATCGGCTCCCGTCCCCGTTCATGGTCATCGCCACGCAGAATCCAACCCGTGGTTACGACGGGACGTACCCGCTGCCCCCGGCCCAACTCGACCGGTTCCTCGCGCGGGTCTCGCTGGGCTACCCGACCCCCGAACAGGAGGTGCGTGTGCTGAGCCGTGGCCCGGTACCGGTATCCCCGGTCACCACGCCGACGGAGCTGCACGCCGCTCAGCAGGTCGTTGCCGGCGTTCATGCATCGCAAGCGCTGCTGCGATACGTCGTCGACCTGCTCACCGCCACGCGTCAGCACGCGCTTGTCGAGGTCGGAGCAAGTCCGCGTGCCGGGCTGCTGTTGCTGGCCGCCGCGCGCGCCCACGCCGCGCTCACGTGCCGGGAGTTCGTCGTCCCCGACGACGTGCAGGCGATCACCCGGGCGGTCCTCCCTCACCGGATCCAGCTGGCGGCACCTGCGCAGGACGGAACGGCTGAAACAGTCGTCGCAGACGTTCTGTCCCAGGTGCCGGCTCGGTGACGTTGAGATCGCCCTGGCGCCCGTTGTCCGGGCCGTCAGGCGGCTTTGAGGTGACGGGGCGGAGCAGTGCCAGGCCAAGCCGGCGGCCGGTCGGCGGGACGGTGGGTCACCGCCGCCGCGGCGTCTTTACGCACGGCTGCGACGAGATCTTGGAGCTCAACATCGAAAGTCCGGCTCGAGCTGGTGAGCCCCAGGACGGCCAGGAAGCGGCCGCGGGAGTCCAGCACCGGTGCCGCGACCGAGCAGAACTCGGCGTCGAACTCGCCACGATCGACTGCAAAGCGGTTCTTTCGTACCTCGGCGAGCTCTGACATGAGCGCTCGGGGCGACGTGATCGTGCTCGTCGTCAACGACCGCAGGCCGCGCTCCATGTACCGTCGGCGGCCGTGCTCCGGGAGCAACGAGAGCACCACCTTGCCCATCGCCAGGGCGTGCGCGCTGCGCGCGATCCGGGGGCCCAGGCCCGGCACCCGGGGAATCCCCTGGCGACCGCACGTGGCCGTGATGAGGATCTCACCGGCCTTGACCTCGGCAAGATACGAGCGCTTTCTCGTGTGCGAGAACAGCGCGTCCACTGCCCCCGAGAGCGCCTGATCGTGGTTGCGGGCCGGCGCGCCTCCGCCGAGTCCGGCCTGGGCGTTCAGCCGGTAGCCACGGCCCGGTTCGTGCCGCGCGAAGCCCTCCTCATGAAGGCTGGCGAGAAGGTCGTACGCCGTCGAGATGCTCTTGCCGAGGTCCTCCGCAACGTCGCGGGCGCTGACGCCCTCCGGATGCCGGGCAAGCAGAGATAGGACCTTCAGCACAGCGCGGGCGGTGCTGAGGCCGCGCGTGCCGATCACACGATCCTCGCCCTTCGGCAGGTCAGCCACCGGCGCTGGGTTCACGGCCGCCGGTCCGAACCCGCCGTCGCGACGATCAATCCGCGTAACGCTCATCGCCTGCTCGCTTTTCGGACGGAAACCCGCGACGAGGATCGAGCGCGGGATCGCGCGTGCCCGGCGGCTCGATCATGCGGATCAGACGGGCGTAGATCTGCGAGGCGCGCTCTTCGCGATCGAGCGCGGCCAGGTAGGTCCTGAGCGCGGATCCGGAGTCCTCCCGCGCGGCTGTGTCCCAACCCCGGTACGCGTCCCGGACGCCAGCGCATGCCTCGCGCCAATCGACGTAGGCGTCCATCGCAGCATCGACCCTGAGCTTGTGAAGCGAGCTAGTCATGCCGAAGGGTCGATCGCATCCGTCATCTGTGGGAGGTTTATCGCCGGCGATTCCGCCTGCCTTCCCCGAGACCAACCATCTTTCGCCGCCTGGGTCGCTATGTAGGGGCAGGGCGCCGGCGCGCGCGACTATGTAGACGAGTGACCCGGCGGCGCCCCCCGGCAGTTGAACAGGGACACGAGCAGCGTGCGACCAACTGAGGCGGTCATTCGGCCGCTCGGCGGCGCGACAAACGAGAGGCACCGCACGCAGGGCGGGGACGCCGCGGGTCTAGGGGACGAGGCGGCGCCGGCGCGCGGGACGGGCGTGAACACCCGGCAGGTGGGCTGCGGCCTCGGACTCGACACTGTCGCCGCGGCCGTGACCGGAACTGCGATCGCCAACGCCATGGCAGTTCCTACCGCCAAGGCCATAAGCCTCCGTGCGCGACCGACCCGGCGACGTTTCCCTTGAGGCCTGCGCATGAACGGCAAAGCGTCGCCGGAAACCGCGGACGGATCGATGCCCCGGCGGCCAGTTCGGCCCGGCCGCCGGGGACAACTTTTTCACGGCCCCGACGTCCCGAGCCCGCGGCCCTCAGCCAAAGAACGGCTTGAGCCGCCGGCGTTCGGAGATGCTCGCGATCAACACACTGAGCTCGAACAGCACGTACAGCGGCAGTGTCTCGAGCAGCATCGTGATCGCGTCGCCGGGCAGCACAGCCGCAACCAATCCGCACGCCAGAACCGCGTATCGGCGATTCCTGCGCAGCTGCTTCGGCGTCACCAAACCTGCGCGGGTGACGGCCAGGATCGCGACCGGGACCTGGAACAGCAGTCCCATCGCAAGCAGGGTCGTGGCCGCAAATTTGTAGTACTGGTTGGCCTGCACGAGCACGTTGAACTCGCCGCTGTTGAAGTTTTGAAAGAAGTGCAGCGCGGCGGGCAGGACCACGACATAGCCGAACCCGACGCCGACGGCAAACAGCACCGGGATCGCGAGTGCGATCGGAAACATCCGCCGCCGCTGGGCCGGATCGAAAGCGGGCATGAAGAACCCGTACGCCTGGAGCAGAACGACCGGCAGCGACAGGATCAGCGCGAAGACCAGCGTGACCGTGAGCGTGGTGGTGAACGGCTCTCCGATGCCGAGCGTGACCGGACGATCACCGGTCGGCGGAACCGATAGCCGCTTGACGTCGAGCTGCAGGCTGCGCTGCACGTGCCCAAGCGCGGCGCGCGCGCGGGGATTCTGTTGCTGCGCGTTCAGCAATCCCACGACCGTGCCGAGCTGTGTGGCGACGTCACGCGCGCTGCGCTGCACCTCGTAGGTCGCGCCGAGCGGTCCGTGGCCGTCCTTCACCTGCTGCTGCGTGTTATGAGCCAGTGGCCTGTTCATCAGGCTCAGGAGCTCGTGGTTCTGCCAGAAGCAGATGCCAAACGCCACCGCGATCGCGAGCAGCGAGACGATCAGTCTCGTCCGCAGCTCCTCGAGGTGGTCGACGACGCTGAGCCGTGCGTCGTGCTGGACCGACCTCCCCCTGGCCAGCGCGAACGCGCTTGACATCTGCATCAGCTGTCTGCGCTACGCGACCGGCTGCATGCTGCTGTGGTCGACGGACTTCTCGGCAGTGAGCGGGTCGGCCGTCGAATCGGAGCTCGGCGGTTCGTCGACCTGCGCAGGGTCGCCGGCATGGGCCTCGGTCAGGTGCGCATGTGGCCGCTCGCCGCCGATCGACTCCTTGAAGCCGCGCAGGCCCTCTCCGAGCGACCTTCCCATCTCAGGTAGGCGCTTGGCGCCAAATACGAGCAGTACCAGCACGAGCACGAAAGCGATGTGCAGTGGGTTGTCGAGTCCGAGCATTCGATCTCCGATCGATAGGTTTCGCCCCGCTGCATTTCCTACGGCTCGGCGGTCGGTTTGGATCACGGGCACTCGCTCTGAGATCGCGGTCGAGCAGCGGCGCCTGCGTGAGCCGCGTCACTCGTGGCCGCCGTCGCAGGATGATTGTCCACAGGTACATATGAATCACCGCGCTCGGTTGCTTCGCTCCGGCGAATGCCGCACCAGGACGCACAGACGGAGCGACCGAGTGATGTGCCCGCCCGCCCGTTCAGCCGCCGGGCGTTCCTCGCCGGTGGCGCGGCTGCCGGCGCGGCCGTGCTGCCGCTGCTGGACGCGCCCGGGGCCGGCGCTGCGGCGCGGGGCTCGAAGCACGCGCACAAGCACGCCGCAAACACCCACCGGCGCACGCGCAGCCCCAAGCCGGCCGCGCACACAGCCCCGGGGCTCCCGGCTCCCGGCCCGATCTACCGCCGTCACGCCGAGCCGGCTGATCTCGGCACACTCGAGGCGGCGTCGCTGCTCCAAGCCCGCCTGCTCTCCAGCCGTGAGCTCACCGCCGCCTGTCAGGCGCGGATCTCAGCCCGCAACGGCCCGGTCACGTTCGCCGGCTCGCCATCCACGATCAACGCCTGGATCAGGCTG
>DATKFF010000185.1:0-4606 GCA_035511595.1 Solirubrobacteraceae bacterium
CCGTGGGAGGCCCACTCGGCGCGTACGTCGTCGGGTGTCCGGAAGGACGTCGTGTAGTTGACGACGGTGCCGCCGCCCAGGCACGAGCCCGCGATCAGCGCCACGCTCTGGTCGTGGCTGGCGTTCGGGGCGCCCATGTAGAAGCGCGTCAGCGCGCCCACCTCGGAGCCGTCGAAGTCCTGATCGTCGTAGTAGTCGCCCGCCTCGACGACGATCACGTCGAGGCCCGCGCCGGCGAGCACCCCCGCGGCCGCGCCGCCGCCCGCGCCCGAGCCGACGATCACGACGTCGCACTCGAGCGCGGTGTCGCGGTCGGGGGTGGACGGCCGGAGCGCCTTCGGCGCCGCGTCCGGGAGCGGACCGAGCGGGCCGTCGTAGCCGATCGCGTCC
The DNA here is from genome assembly GCA_035511595.1 of Solirubrobacteraceae bacterium. Lineage (GTDB taxonomy): Bacteria > Actinomycetota > Thermoleophilia > Solirubrobacterales > Solirubrobacteraceae > Palsa-465. The sequence goes on from DATKFF010000185.1 coordinate 391, forward strand.
CACGCCGGGTTCGGCGCACCGCCCGCGGCGGGGAGCATGTAGTAGAAGAGCAGCGCGCCTTTGCGGAGCGCCTGGAAGACAGCGCGGCGCTGGGGCAGCCGGGAGTCGGCCCACCCGAGCAATGCCTGCTCACGCTGCTCACGCGGCAGCGAGCTGAAGCGCTTCCACCCCACGCCGCCGAGGGCGCCGAGCGGCGGCGTGTCCCAGGCGGCCAGTAGCGCGGCCAGCTGCCGGCGCTCGATCGCCCGCGGGTTCTTGGCGATCGCCTCGACGAGCGCGCCGGGGACGCCGAGCTCACGCGCGCTCGGCAGCCCGTCGCCGGACGGGCAGAACGCATCGCAGATCTCCTCGAGCGCGCGGCGCTGGCGCGCGGTGAGCCTCATGGAAGCCGCCGTGGCGGACATCGAGCGCAATCTATCCCAGACCACGCCTCCGGGTTGAAGCTCAGGCCTCGTCGGCCATCGCCAGCAGCGTCGTGACCGTGGTCCAGTTGCGCGCCGTCGCCTTGACGCCGAGCCCGGCCCCGGCGAGCTTGGCCCACAGGCGTGAGCGCGCCACGCCGGCGGGGTGCCACGCGTACAGCTCGCGTCCGAGCGCGACGAACCGCTCCGGCTCGACCGCGGCCGCCGCCAGCGCCTCGACGCGGTCGGGGTCGAGCTCGTCGGCCAGGAAGCTCACCTGGTAGCGCTTGGGGTTCTCGGCAACGTCGCCGAGCGGGTTGCGGGCCACGACCTCGGCGAGCTGATCTCGCGTCCGCGCGACCACGTCGACGTCGAACCCGAACTCGGCCGAGATCAGGCGCTCGCACTCGCGCTCGAGCTCGTCGGGCGCGAGCTCACTCGACAGCACGACGTTGCCGCTCTGAACGTAGGTCCGGACCTGCTCGAAGCCGGCGCCCGTGAGCAGCTCGCGGAGCGCCGGCATCGCGACGCGCCGGTTCGGCCCCAGGTTGATCCCGCGCAGCAGCACAACCTGGCGGCCGCTCAAAACAGCGGTTCCTGGCCCGGGAACGCGACTCCGTCGTGACGCCCGCGCGGCGATTGTCCGAGCGCCTCGGCGAGATCACGGGCGATCGCCCCCTCGGAGCGAGAGGCGACGAGCGGCTGCTCGAGGCCCTCGACGTAGACGAACGTCCTGCGTCCGTCGCCGCGGTCATGACCCTCGAGCGGGACCAGCGCGTACACCCGGTCGGCCCTGACGAACTTGCCGTACCCGAGCGGGACCAACGGAGGCGTTCCACGTGCCATGCCGACCGGGATCGTACGCCGAGCGGCAGACCGGAACAGCGCTTGTGTGTGCTTGATCTCACACTTCTACCGGCGCGGGTCCCGCGAGCCAGTGGGTAGCTTGGGGGCGAGGATGGGAGAGACGTACGGACAGGGACGAGCCGGCCGAAACGGCGCCTCCTCAGCGTTCGACGAAGGGAATCGCCTGGCCCGCAAGGGCGATCTCCAGGCGGCCGAGGCGGCATACCGGCGCGCCGACGAGGACGGGCACGGCACCGCGGCGGCGTACGCCGGGCTGTTCTCCGAGGCACGCGGCGATCTCGGTGGGGCCGAGGACGCCTACGCCCGCGCCGACGAGCGCGGCGACGGCTTCGGCGCCTTCCGACGGGGCCTGCTGCTCTCGCAGGCCGGCGACTGGGACGGCGCCAGGGCGGCCTGGGACCGGGCCGAGACGCGCGGACAGGAGCGACCCCCGTTCGACCCGGTCGCGCTCAAGAACCGCGGCGCGGCCGAGACCGCGACGCCGGTGGCTCCGAAACAGCCCCAGCGTTCCGCGTTCACCAACCCGGTGCTGCTCGGGGCCGTCACCACGCTGGTCGCGATCATCGCCGTGTTCCTCGCCTACAACGCCAACACCGGCTTGCCGTTCGTCCCGACGCGCGAGCTGAAGGTCGACATCGCCAACGGCTCCGATCTGGTCCCCGGCAACGACGTCACCGAGGGCGGCGAGCGGATCGGGCTCGTTTCCGACATGCAGCCGATCGAGCTCGCGAACGGCACCGTCGGGGCGCAGCTGACGCTCCAGCTCAACCAGTCCACCGGCCGCGTCCCGATCGACTCGACCGCGACGATCAGGCCCCGGTCGGTGCTCGGCCTGAAGTACGTCGACATCGAGACCGGCCATTCGAGCAAGGTGTTCCCGGATGGAGGAACGCTGCCGCAATCGCAGACCAACGTCCCGGTCCAGATCGACGACATCAACAAGCTGTTCGACGCCAAGACCCGCCCCGCGATCCAGCAGGACCTCGCCGGCTATGGCGACGCGCTGACCGCGCGCGGCTCGGCCCTGAACGACACGATCGCCAGCCTGCCGGCACTGTTCCAGCACATCCAGCCGGTCGCCAAGTACCTGTCCGACCCGCACACCGAGTTGACCCGGTTCCTGGTCGCGCTCAACGGGTTCGTGGGCACGGTCGCCCCGGTCGCGAAGGTCAACGAGCAGCTGTTCGCCGACCAGGCGACGACGTTCGCGGCGATCTCCCACAGCGCCTCGGATCTCGAGAACACGATCAAGGAGTCGCCGCCGACGCTCGACGTGTCAACCGCCTCGCTGCAGGCCCAGCAGCCGTTCCTCGGAGACCTGACGACGTTCGCCAACTACTTCGCGCCCGCCACCGCCCAGCTGCGCCAGGCGCTGCCCAACATCGACCCCGCGCTCGAGGCCGGGGTCAAGGTGCTGCCGCGGACGCCGTCGATGAACCAGCAGCTGCAGTCGGTGCTGCAGGCGCTGAAGAACCTCGCTCTCGATCCGGGCACCAACGTCGCGCTCAACGGCCTCAGCGCAACGACCGGGACGCTCAACCCGATGATCCGCTACCTCGGGCCGTACGCGACCGTCTGCAACGACTGGAACTACTTCTGGGTCGAGATCGCCGACCTGGTCTCCGAGCGGACGAACTTCGGGATGGCCCAGCGGACGCTGCTCAACTTCGCCAACCATCAGACCAACAACGTCGGCGACCAGGGCGCGACGCAGCCGGCGAACGGGTACCAGCCGGGCGACCCCGTCGGCGCGAGCGGGACCGCCGACGGCGAGTACCTCCACGGCCCGACGTACGGAGCGGCGATCGACAACCAGGGCAACGCCGACTGCGAGACCGGTCAGCGCGGCTACCCGCAGCGGCTCAACAACGGCGACTCCCAGCACCGCAACCTCGACGAGGACGCCCACACCCCGGGCGATCAGGGAATGAACTGGACCGGCCTGAGCCGCGTGCCCCCGGGCGAGACCTACACGCGCAACCCGCAGACCGGTCCGCAGCTGGCGTATAACCCGAGCAACCCGTAGGCGCCGGGCACCCGTCAGCCGCCCGCGGGCGTCAGCACCATCACCGGAATCACCCGGTCGGTCTTCTCCTGGTACTCGCGGAACTGCGGGCTCCGCTTCGCCTGCGCATTGAACAGCCGCTCACGCTCCTCGCCGGTCGCCTCGCTGACGAAGACGTCGAGCTTGTCGGTGCCGACCTCGATGTGCGTGCTGGGGTTGGCTTTCAGGTTGTGGTACCAGTTGGGGTTGGTCGGCGCCCCGGCCTTCGACGCAAAGATGACGTAGTTCCCGTCGTCGGCCATGTACATCAGTGGCGTGACGCGGTGCGTGCCCGACTTGGCGCCGTCGTGGTGGAGCAGCAGCAGCGTGCCGCCGTCGAACGGACCGCCGACGCGACCCCCGTTGGCGCGGAACTCCTCGATGACCTGGGCGTTGAAATCTTGTGGCGATGTGGACATGGCACGACTCTACCCCGCAGCCGACGGGCGCAGATGGGCGACGACGGCATCCTCGGTCTCGGCGAGGCGCGCGGCGATCAGCGACCGGTGGCACGCCTCGGGATCGGTCTCGACGCAGAACAGCGCGGACGCGCCCTCCTCGGGCAGCTGCTGCGCGAGCGCGTGAAGATCGGCGTGGTCGAGGATCTCCAGCGTGTACCGGGCGACGTACTCCGGCGCCAGCTCGACCCGCGAGCGCTTGCCGACTCCCATGCGCGCGTCCTCCGCGTACTGGAGCTGGCGCAGCTCGGTCGTCGGCGCGAGCTCGCGATGGTGCTCGTAGGCGATGCCGGCGTCGGCCAGCGCGCGCTGCAGCCGCAGCGAGTTGGCCCACGCGTACCGAGGCCCGCGTACGCCCCGCCGCTGGCGCACATCGAGCAACACGCGCACATCGGCGCCGCGCAATGCGGCCAGGAAGCTCCGAAGGTCCCAGTCGTAGACGCCGA
>DATKFF010000186.1:0-7120 GCA_035511595.1 Solirubrobacteraceae bacterium
CCGATCGGGCGGATGGTCGTCGACGTCGGCGGCGGGACGAGCGAGATGGCGGTGATCTCGCTCGGCGGGATCGTGGTCTCCCGCTCGGTCCGGGTCGGCGGCTACGAGATGGACGAGGCGATCGCCTCGCACCTGCGCTCGGTGCACCAGCTGGCGATCGGTTCGCAGACCGCCGAGCGGATCAAGATCACGATCGGGTCGGCGGTGCCGCAGTTCCCCGAGGACTCGATGGAGGTCCGCGGCCGCCACCTCCTGACCGGGCTGCCGACCGCGCTGCAGCTATCCGGCGGCGAGGTTCGCGCGGCGATCGCGCCCCCGCTGAACGAGATCCTCCAGGCGATCCGCGACACGCTCGAGGAGACGCCGCCCGAGCTCGCCTCCGACGTCGCGCGTGACGGGATCCTGCTCGCCGGCGGCGGCACGCTCGTGCGCGGGTTCGCCGACCTCGTCGCGGACGAGACCGGGATGCCCGTGTTCTCGGCCGAATCCCCGTTGACCTGCGTGGCCTACGGCTCAGGCCAGGCGCTCGCGCATCTCGACAAGCTCAGTCGGACGAGCCGCTACCGGGGCCCGACCCTTACCGCCGACTGGCGTACGAACTGAGCGGGCGGCGACCGCGCGCACGGCGGCCGCGATCGCGCACGCCGCGAGCAGGATCAGGAACGGGTCGACCGGCTCACGGAACCGCGGCGTCTCCGCGTTGACGAGCGCGACGCTCAGCCACAGCAGCACGGGTACGAACCAGAGCCACCGCGGCGCCGCGCGCGCCGCCCGCGTGAACGCGCCCGCGAGCGCCAGCAGGCACAGGACCCAGAAGCTGACGACGCCGATCTGCGCGGTCTGGCTCGGAAGCTCGATCGCCGCGGCCGACGCCCGCCACGCGTAGGAGCCCTCTAGCTCGAGCAGCCGCAAGGTGTTGTGGTAGGCGACCGCCACGGGTGAGAACGGGTGATCGCCGATGTAGTTCAGCGCCTGGGTCTGCAGGCGGGAGGAGAGCGCGGGCTCGGTGAGGTGCTTGGACTGCCGGATCAGCGGGCGCTCGCCGGGGATCCCGTAGTAGAGCCGCCACTTGTAGGGCACCGGCCGGTACGCGGCGGAGGCGGGGTTGTACGTCCCCACCAGCGTGATCCCGGTCTCGTCGCTGACGGGGATGAAGCGATGCAGGTCGATCGCGTTGCGGATCGTCCACGGCGCGACCGTGACGAGCGCCGCGGCCACGAGCAGTGCCGGCGCCATGAGTGCGCGTGGCGAGAGCCGCGGCCGCGCGCTCCATACCGCGACGATCAGCGGCAGCACGATCACGGCCCCGTTCTCGTGGGTCAGCGTGGCGAGGCCGGTCAGGACGCCGGCCGCGGCGATCCACACGTATCTCCGTGACCCCCTCCGACGGGCGCGCAACGCCGCGTACACGGCCCCTAGCACCAGCGCAGTCAGCAGGTTCTCGGCGACGAGCGTGGCGGACAGCCCGATCAGCACCGGGTAGATGGCCGCCAGCGCCAGCGCGATCAGACCGGCCAGCTCGCCGACGGCCTCGAACGCGACCAGCCCGACGAGCGCCACGGTCACCGTCCCGAGCAGCGCCTGGGAGAGGCGCGCCGGCTCCACGGCGGAGCCGCGCCGGGTGGCGTGGCCGTCGATCAGGTCGACGCCGGCGAGGAAGTACGGATAGGCCGGCGGGAAGTACGCGGTCGGTCCCATGGTCCCGCCGGCGCCAGAGCCGGGACGGTGACTCACCGGGTATCCGCCGGTGTGCGCGATCTGGCTCGCCAGCGTCAGGTAGGAGCCGGCGTCGTTGATCGGCCTGTACGAGGTCCGCTGCACCTCCGCCACCCGCAGCGCGAGCGCCACGATCAGGACCGCGGCTACGACCAGGGCTTTGCGCGTCGGCGGCCGCCTCACCGGTACCGCGCAGGTTATGGGGTAACGCCCTCCGAGGCTAGGTCAGGCGGCCGCGGCGACCGCGGGTTCGCCTGAGACGGGAGCCTCCGGTTCGCCGCCGCGGCGGAACTCGATCGCGTTGTCCTGGATCGCGCCTCTCCGCAGGCTGATGATGTCGAGCGCGTAGTTCTGGTAGAGCCGCCACGGAGCCTTCGAGCCCTGGCGCGGGAACTTGTCGATCGCGCGCTGTACGTAGCCGGAGGAGAAGTCGATCATCGGCTGCTCCGCGACCGAGGGGTCGCGGTTGCGCGCGGTGCACTGCGTGAACCCGTACGTGTCCATGTGGCCCAGCAGCCGGCACACGTACTCACAGGTCAGGTCGGCTTTCAGCGTCCAGGAGGCGTTCGTGTAGCCGAGCGCGAACGCCATGTTCGGTACGCCGGAGAGCATCATGCCCTTGTAGGTCATCGTCTTCGGGAGCTCAACGGCCTCGCCGTCGACGGTCAGCTGCGCGCCACCGAGCGCGAGCATGTTGAGGCCGGTGGCGGTGACGACCAGATCCGCCTCGAGCTCTGCGCCGGAGGCCAGCAGGATCCCCTTCTCGGTGAAGCTCTCGACCTGATCGGTCACGATCGAGGCGCGTCCCTCGCCGATCGCTTGAAACAGGTCACCGTCCGGCACCAGGCACAGGCGCTGGTCCCAAGGGTTGTACCGGGGGTTGAAGTGCGTGTCGATGTCGTAGCCGGCCGGCAGGCGATGCTCGAGCCCCTTGCGCAGCAGCCGCTTCATCACATCCGGGCGCTTGCGGCTGAGCTGGAAGCTCAGCATCGTCAGCAGCACGTTCTTCCAGCGGATGAGGGCGTAGGCCCAGCGCGATGGGAGCAGCCGGCGAGCCCGCTTGGCGAGCGGGTCCTCGGCCGGGAGCGAGACGACGTAGCTCGGCGAGCGCTGCAGCATCGTCACGTGGGCGGCGGTCTCGGCCATCGCAGGCACCAGCGTCACCGCGGTCGCGCCGCTGCCGATCACGACCACGCGCTTGCCGCCATAGTCGATGTCGTCAGTCCAGAACTGGGGGTGGACGATCCGGCCGCCGAAACGCTCGACCCCCGCGAACTGCGGTGTGTAGCCCTCGTCGTAGCGGTAGTAGCCGCTGCACATGAAGAGGAAGTCGCAGGTGAGCCGGACCGATTCGCCTGTGTCGGTGCGGTTCGCCTCGACCGTCCAGCGCTGGCGGGCTGTCGACCAGTCCGCGCGCACCACGCGGTGGCCGAAGCGGATCCGGCCGTCGATCCCGTGCTCGGCCGCGGTCCCCCGAACGTAGTCGAGGATCGTCGACCCGTCGGCGATCGACTTGTCGTCCTCCCACGGCCTGAACGAGTACCCGAGCGTGTACATGTCCGAGTCCGAGCGGATTCCCGGATACCGGAACAGGTCCCAGGTGCCGCCGATCACGTCCCTGGCCTCGAGGATTGCGTAGCTCTTCTCGGGACAGCGGGATTGGAGGTGGTAGCCGGCGCCGATCCCTGACAGCCCGGCACCGACGATCAGCACGTCGACGTGCTCGGGCTCCGACGCTCGCTCTCCACCGGTCGTCACCCGACAAATACTACAGCACTGAAGCTTTTAGCCGCGGGGTGCGGTGGCTCGCCCGTCTCAGGGCGCGGCGTCAGTGGATCCCGACGATGCCGGCGCAGACCCAGTTCGACGCCCCGGCGCCCCCGTTCCAGAGCCTGCTGGCGATCGCATCCTGCTCGGCCTTGCTCGCCAGGTAGGCAGCGGGGCCCGGACCGCCCTCGCCGCGCCAGGTGGCGGGCATGATCTGGTAATAGCCGCTGGCCCCGGCGCTGTTGGGCGGTAGGTTCTGGCCGCCCGACTCGCACAGCACGATCGGGTACGGGATCGCCCAGCCGCCCGAGGGGCCGAGCGCGGGACCGGACGAGTAAACGGGCGCCGAGCTCGACTGGGCCGCTGCCCGCTGGGCTGCCGCTTGCGCCGCCTGCTGGGCCTCGATGTGCGAGATCTCCGACTGGAGTTGGCTCGCGTGCGACCTGGTCGCCGACAGCGCCGCGCGCTGGACCGCCTGCGCCTGGCTGAGCTGAGAGCGCTTGGCCTGAAGCAGCGAGTTCATCCCGGCCAGCGCCCGGGCGTGCGTCGCCGTGTTCGCCGTGATCTGGCGCTCGCTCGCCTCGAGCGCCGCCAGGTGGACCGCGGCCGCGTCCGCCTGGCGCTTGGCCGTGCGCGTGACGTAGATGATCGACTGCTGCTGGTGCTCGGCGTCGCGCAGATAGGTGATCTTCGAGAGCAGGTCGTTGAAGCCGTTGGACTCGAGCACGACGGTGACCAGGTCCGGCCTGTCTGACTCGTAGCTCGACACGAGCTGGCGCGCGAGCTGTGTTTGCGCGCGATGCAGCCGCGCCCTGAGGATCGACAGCAGGTGCTGCTCGCGGGCAAGCGCTGCCTCCGAGCTCGCAAGCGCCGCCTGGTCCTGCGCGAGCTCGGTCTGGACCGCGGCCTCACGTGACTGCACGAGCGAGATCTGCCCGGACAGGGAGCCGATCAGCTGCGACAGCCCGCTGAGGCTGTTCTGCAGGTGCTGCTGGCGCGCCTGCTGCGCTCCGAGCTCGGAGTTCAGCGTGCTCAGGTTCGGGGCAGCGCTCGATGTGAGCGGGATCGCCGCCAGGCCCGCGAGGGCGCCCGCGGCCGCCACGGCGATAGCCGTGGACCGGCGATGGAGGGTGCGCCAACGGAAGCTCATCGTCTCGGTGCCTACGGGGTTAGCTGTCGGGCTCGCGCGATCCGCGCTACGCCGCCAACAGGCGGCGATTCGCCCCGAGAGACCTGGGTCCCCCGCTTCCACGCCGGGGCGGCAAGGAATTAGGCGGCGCGGACGTTATCAAGCGGGCTACCCCGGGGCCCCGCCGTGCATCCTGGCAGCGCCCGCCGCGCTGGCGTGGCCCGCCTATGCTGAGGCGCATGAGCGACGAGCGCCAGAGCCAGATTCTCGCCCGCATCCGTGCCACACCGCCCGGCTTCGTACGGACCTACGGCGACGTCTCGCCCGGAGCGCCGAGGCTAGCCGGCGCCGTGCTGAGCGCATGCCACGATCCCGAGGTCCCGTGGTACCGAATCGTGCGCGCGGACGGCTCGCTGACCCAGGGCGAGCGGCAACGGGCGTTGCTCGAGTCCGAGGGCGTGCCGTTCCGCGGCGAGCGCGTCGACATGCGCGTGGCGAGGCTCCCAGACCTCGCCGTCGGCCTCGATCCCGATCGCCCGTGATCCTGCTCTGATGTGGATCCAGCGCAGGATCACGCTGCAGCCAAGGCCGCGCGGCTTTCACCTGGTCACGCGCGAGCTGCTCGAAGCGGTGCCTGAGCTGGCGCGGCTCGACGTCGGGCTGCTCCACCTGCTGATCCAGCACACCTCGGCTTCGCTGGCCTTGAACGAGAACGCCTCGCCCGACGTCCGCCGCGATTTCGAGACCTGGTCCGATCAGGCCGTTCCCGAAGGCGCGCCGTACTGGACCCACACGCTCGAGGGTGCCGACGACATGCCTGCCCACATCAAGGCGGCGCTGTTCGGCCCATCGCTGACGCTGCCGGTGTCCCGCGGCCGGCTGGCGCTCGGCACCTGGCAGGGGATCTACCTGTGCGAGCACCGCGACCGCGGCGGCGCGCGCTCGGTTGTCGCGACGGCGTGGGGAGAGGGCGACTCAGCGCCGTCGGAGTAGCGCCTAACGGCCTTTCCACACGGGTGGGCGCTTCTCCGCGAACGCCGTGGCTCCCTCGCGCGCATCCTCCGAGGACATCACGGGCCCGACGATCTCGGCCTGCCGCTGGAAGAACTCGGCGTCCGGCCAGTCGGCCGCCTGCACCATCACGCGTTTGGTCGCCGCGAGCGCGAGCGGCCCGTTGGCGGCGATCGTGTCCGCTAGCTCGAGCGCGGCGTCGAGCGCGCCGCCGGGGTCGGTCAGGCGGTTGACGAGCCCGAGCTCAAAGCCGCGCTCGGCGTCGATCGGGTCACCGGTCAGCGCCAGCTCCATCGCGACGTTGCGCGGCAGCGTGCGCGGCAGGCGCATCAGCGCACCGCCCGCGGCGACCAGCGAGCGCTTGACCTCGGGGACTCCGAGGCGGGCGCCGCGCGAGGCGACGATCAGGTCGCACGCGAGCGCCACCTCGAGCCCACCCGCGACCGCAAAGCCCTCGATCGCCGCGATCAGCGGCTTCTCCGGCGGACGCCCGACGATTCCGGCGAATCCGCGGTCATCGGTGTGCGGACGCTCGCCGGCGACGAACGCCTTCAGGTCCATGCCCGCGCAGAAGCCCTTACCGGCTCCGGTGATCACGCCGAGCGACAGCTCAGCGTCGGCGTCGAGCTCGTCCAGCGCTGCGCCGATTCCCGCCGCGACCGCCGCGTTGACCGCGTTGCGTTGCTCGGGGCGGTTGATCGTGATCAGCAGCACGCGCTCGCGCCGCTCGGTCAGGACCGCCTGGTCGTCGCTCATCCGGCAAACAATTTCAGTTCCGGCTCGCGCTCGCCTCGCAGCACCTCGAGGTCGACCTCGACGCAGTCGATCGAGCGTGACTCTGCGAGCACCTTCGCCTGGGGCTTGATCGACTGAGCGGCGAGCACGCCGCGGCAGGACCCGAACGCCGGATCGCACCGGATCCGGTCCAGGTACCGCGTGAGCTGTTCGACCGCGTCGATCCCGGCGACGCGCTTGATCTCGACCGCGACCCAGCCCTCGTCGGCGTCGCGACACATCAGGTCGACCGGGCCGATGTCGGTCGGCCACTCGCGGCGGACCAGTCGCAGCCCCTCCCCGCACCACTGCGGTTGCTCGGCCAGCAGCTCCTGGAGGTGGGCCTCGACCCCATCCTTGGCGAGGCCGACGTGCTCGTCCGGCGAGCCCATGTCGTGCTCGGAGTCAGAGATCACCTCGGAGATCCGGATCTCCAGCTGGTCGACGCTGGACCCGGCGCGCTTGCGCACCGTGATCGTGCCGGGCGAGCCCGCATCGGCCGAGGCCTCCTCGATCACCGTCGGCGGCGTCATCCAGTTGAGCGGCTTGTAGCCGCCCGCGTCGGCGTGCACGAGCACCGAGCCGTCGGCCTTGAAGATGATCAATCGCAGCGACTCGCCGAGCACGGCGTTCAGGCGACCGGTGTAGCGAACCTCGCAGCGGGCGACCAACAGACGCATCCGCTCACCCTAAGATCATGAGCGGACATATGCGCAACCAGCT
>DATKFF010000187.1:0-2426 GCA_035511595.1 Solirubrobacteraceae bacterium
CGTTCGCAGCTCCGGGAGCGGTGACGGCTCGGCCCGCTTGGCGATCACCCGATACTCGGTCGGCGCCATGCACAGCACGGTCACGCGCTCGGCGGCGAGCAGCTCGAGCCGCTCGGCGGGATCGAAGCGGGCGTCGTGCAGCAGCGCCGCCGCGCCGCGCAGCCACGGCGCGATGAACACGTTTCGCGCCGACTTCGACCAGCCGGTCGCCGCCGTGCACCACACGAGGTCCCCCTGACGGGCGTCCAGCCAGTGCTCGGCCTGGAGCCGTTGGCCGGGCAGGTAGCGCTGTCCGTGGACGACGCCCTTCGGCTCGCCCGTGGTCCCGCTCGTGAAGGTGATCAGCGACGGGTCGGTCGGCTCGAGCTCGACGGCCGGTGCCGGGTCGTGGTCGTAGAGCGACTCGTCGGGCACCGTCAGCACCGGGCAGTCGGGACGGGCGCCGGACAGCTCGTCGAGGTTCCGCTCGTCGGCGACGATCAGCTTCGGTTGCGCCGCGTCGAGCCGCAGCCGCAGGTCCTTGGCCCGCAGCTGCTCGTTGCCGGCCAGCGCGATCGCCCCGATGCGAAAGCAGGCGACCATCGTCAGCACCCACTCGGGCCGGTTGCCGATCAGCGTCAGGACCACGTCGCCCTTCGTCACGCCCTGGCGCACAAGCGCCGTCGCCAGCCGTGCGCTTCGGTCAGACACCTCCCCGAATGACCACTCGCGGCGGGCGCCCGCACGGGGTAGCTCGACGAGCGCGCGGCGCTCCGGCGGTGCCGCGTCGACGACGTCACGGGCGAAGTTCATCGGCTGGCGAGTGTGCCAGGATCGCCCGCCGTGACCTTCTGGAACGGCGTCCTGTGGCTGCACCTGCTGGCGATGGCGTTCTTCGTCGGGGGTCAGCTGATGCTGGCCGCCGTCGTCGTCCCGGTGCTCCGGGGCCGTGAGGACGGCGTCCCGCTGCGGGCGGCCGCGCGGCGCTTCGGATTCGGGACGCTCGTGGCGATCGGCGTGCTCGTGATCACCGGCGTGGCGCTCGCGTCGCACCTCCACAAGTGGAGCGACTCCACGCTGCAGGTGAAGCTCGGGCTGGTGGTGCTGGTGGGGTTGCTGATCCACCTGCACATGCGGCGTCCTGACCAGCACGTCCTCGACGCCGGGATCTTCGTCACCTCGATCGCGATCGTCTGGCTGGGCATCGTGGTCGCAAGCTAGACCTGGCCTCCGGGCCGGGCGAGCCACGCCCTAGGCCCCGGGGCGGAGCAAACACCCTCTGTACCCTTGGATGAGCGATGGGACTGATGTACGGCACCGGACCGCTCAGCCTGAAGCCGGCAGGGCGGTTCAACTTCGAGCCTCCGCCGCCCGGGAAGGCGCTCTACCTGGAGCCGACGCCGAAGCGTGTCCGCGTGATCATCGGTGGCGAGACCGTCGCCGACAGCCGCCGCGCGATGATGCTCCACGAGTCCGGCCTCCAGCCCGTCTACTACTTCCCGCCCGAGGACGTCCGCTCGGAGCTGCTCGACCCGACGGACAAGCACACGCACTGCCCGAAGAAGGGCGAGGCCTCCTACTACACGATCCGCGTCGGCGATCGCGAGGTCCAGAACGCCGCCTGGTACTACCCCGACCCCCTCGACGGCGCCCCGCCGATCAAGGACCTGATCGCGTTCTACTGGGACAAGGTCGACACCTGGATGGAGGAGGACGAGGAGGTCATCGGCCACGCTCGCGATCCGTATCACCGCATCGACCTGCGCAACACCAGCCGTCACATCAGGATCTCGCTGGAAGGCCAGCTGCTCGCTGAGACGACCCGCGCCGTCGCGCTGTTCGAGTCGAACCTCCCGACCCGCTGGTATATCCCGCGGGAGGACGTCCTCGCGGACCTCGTCGCCAGCAACAGGGACACGATCTGCCCGTACAAGGGCCACGCCGGCTACTACTCGGTGCGGCTCGAGAGCGGTGAGCTGATCGAGGACCTCATCTGGTACTACGCCGAGCCCTTCAGTGATGCGCTTGGAGTCGCCGGCCTGCTCTGCTTCTACAACGAGCGCGTCGACATCGACTTGGACGGCGAGCGCCAGAAGCGCCCCGAGTCCCCGTGGCGCCGCGTCCACGACCGCGGCTCGGACCGCGAGCCCCAGCCCGCCGGGCACTGATCTAGCGCGCCGCGGGCAGCACCATCTGGGTGCAGATGAAGTTGGCGGCCAGCCGGTCGGCTTTGCTGATCCGCACCTCCCAGACCTGCGTGCGCCTGCCTCGGTGGAGCGGGAGACCGATGGCCACGAGCTCGTCGCCGACGACGCCCGACGCGAACACGTTGACCTTCAGCTCGGCGGTCGTGAAGTTGTCCCCGGGCGGCAGGTTTCGCATCGTCCCCCAGGCCGCGACCGTGTCGGCGAACGCGACCCACACGCCACCGTGCACGTACCCGCCCG
>DATKFF010000188.1:0-2122 GCA_035511595.1 Solirubrobacteraceae bacterium
GGCGCAGGCGCGACCCTGGTTCGAGCGTTTCGGACTCGAGGGCTTTGAGTCGACGCGCCCGGCCGAGCTCTCTGGCGGCATGCGCCAGCGGGTGTCGTTCCTGCGCTCGCTGCTGGCCGGCAAGCCGGTGCTGGCGCTCGACGAGCCGTTCGCGGCGCTCGACGCGATCACCCGGCAGGAGATGCACGAGTGGCTCGGGCGCGTGCTCGAGCTCGAGCCGCGCACGGTCGTGTTCGTCACCCACGACGTCGAGGAGGCGATCGTCCTGGCCGACCGCGTGGTCGTCATGTCGCACCGCCCGGGACACGTCGTCGCCGAGATCGGCGTGGCGCTCGCGCGGCCGCGCGTCCCAACCGACGCGGCTGTCGTCGGCTACAGGCAGCGCGCGCTGGATGCCCTCGGGGTGCGGGCATGAGGGTCGCCCGACGCTACCTGCCCCCCCTTCTGCTGCTCGCCGCCCTGATCGGTGCGTGGGAGCTCTACGTCGACCTCAAGGGAGCGACCTTCTCGCTGATCCTCCCCGCTCCGCACCAGGTCGCCAGCTCGCTATATGACGACCGCTCGCTGCTATGGAGCAGCTTCCTCGTGACTGCCCGGGAGGTGCTCCTGGGGATGCTGGTCGCCGCTGCGGCGGCAGTCCTGCTCGCGGCGGCGATCCACTTCTCCGAGACCGTCCGGCGCGCCGCATATCCCCTCGTGATCGGCTCGCAGGCGGTGCCGGTGGTGATCCTCTCTCCGGTGCTCGTGTTCTGGCTGGGGTTCGGGATCCTCCCCAAGCTCGTGGTGGTGGCGCTCGTGTCGTTCTTCTCGATCGTCGTTACAACGCTCGAGGGCCTGTGGTCAGTCGACCCGGACCTGCTCAAGCTGATGCGGACCTTCGACGCGCCCCGGCCGCGGACGTTCTGGCACGTCGAGATGCCGACCGCACTCCCAGGCGTGTTCACCGGTGCCAAAATCGCGGTCGCGGTGTCGGTGATCGGTGCCGTGTTCGCCGAGTACACCGGATCGAATTCCGGCCTTGGCTACCTGATCCTGGTCTCGACCCCGCAATTGCTGACAGCCCGCGCCTACGCCGCGGTCGTGATTTTGTCCGTGTTCGCGATCGCCCTGTTCGGCCTGCTCGCGCTGGCCGAGCGAGTGGCGCTGCCGTGGGCCTACGAAACCCGAGGAGAAAGCTCCGCATGAAACGTCTCACCCTGCTGGTGCCATTGCTCTGCCTGGCGCTGGCCGCCTGTGGCGAGAAGCAAGAGATCGTCACGCCTGCGCGAGGCAGCGCCCAGTCACTGACGCTGATGCTCGACTGGTTCCCGAACGCGGACCACGTCGGCGTCTACCAGGCGATGGCCGACGGCTACTTCACGCAGGCCGGGCTCGACGTCCACGTGCAGGTGCCCTCCAACCCCGCCAGCCCGCTTCAGTTGCTGGCAGCGGGCAAGGTCGACGCGGCGATCTCGTACGAGCCGGAGCTGCTCCTGGCCCGTGACCGCAACCTCCCGCTGGTGTCGGTCGCCGCGATCGTCCAGCAGCCGCTCACCTCGATCGTGTCGCTCGGCTCCAAGCACATCCGCACCGCCGCGCAGCTGCGCGGCAAGCGCGTCGGCGACGCCGGGATCGCGTACCAGCACGCCTACCTGGAAACGATCCTCGCGCACGAGGGCGTTCCCGCGAGCACCGTCAAGGAGACCAACGTCGGCGCCAGCCTGGTACCGGCGATGCTTTCCGGCCGAGTGGACGCGACCCTCGGCGCGTACTGGAACTACGAGGCGATCCAACTGCGACGGTTGGGCAAGCACCCGAACGTGATCCGGATGAACCAGGTCGGCGTGCCCAACTACGACGAGCTCGTGCTCGCAGTCCGGGAGAACACGCTCGCTGCCCACCCGGACGAGATCCGCCGCCTTGTGCAGGCGCTGGCGCGTGGATACGAGTCGGTCCGAAGCGACCCGGCGGCGGGCGTCGCCAACCTCGTCCGGGAGAACCCGGGACTCGATCCCAAGGTCCAGAGCGCCGCCGTTAACGCCACGCTGCCGGCGTTCTTCCCGAGCAGCCCGAGCAATCCGTGGGGCTACCAGGACCCGGTCCAGTGGAACACCTACGGGCAGTGGATGCTCTCCCACCACCT
>DATKFF010000189.1:0-10415 GCA_035511595.1 Solirubrobacteraceae bacterium
GCTGGCGCGGGCGTGCGGCAAGACCGACGTCCACAACCTCGAGCCCGAGGACCTGTGTGCACTCACCACGGAAGCCTCAGCGATGGCTCGCGTCCCGCTCGCCGGGACCGACTACATCCCCGGCCAGAGCGAGGAGCAGGCACTTCGTGAGATCAAGCGCCTGCTCGAGCGCCACATCGAGAATCCGATCGACTATCTGGCCGCCGAGCCGGAGCCGACCACGGCGGGCGAATCATGAGCGCCGGACCGCGGCACGTGCCCGCCGAGCCGGAGAAGATCATCGGCATCGACGCTGAGTACCTCGCCGGCCATCGCTTCCCCTACCAGGAGGACATCGCGCTGATCGAAGACATCGATCTGATCGCCGCGACCCCCGGGAAGGACATCAACTGGCTCGAGGACGTGACGCTGCTCGAGGAGGAGGGCACGCCGGCCGTGTTCGATCGCTACTCGAACTCGTTCATCAAGCTCTACTTCCCGATTCCCGCAGGGCGCGGGGACGAGATCGCGCGGAAGGTGTTGATCAAGCACCTCCAGTCGGGCAACTCCTACGGGATCGCCCTGAAGGAGCGCCATTGCAAGTTCCCGCAGCCGCAGCTCGGTCCCTGGGTCGAGGACTCGCCGACCGTCGGCGCCGACTGGACACCACCCGTGCTAGAGGGCTGGGAGCCGCCCGCGCACTGAGCGCGGCCGCTTCAGCGGGCTCGGCGAGCGGCGGCCGCACGCGGAGCTGGTGGCTCCGGGAGGCGGCGCCGGCGGAGGACGCAGCGCCGCTGGCGGGCGCTCGGCGCGCCGACGTGTGCATCGTCGGGGGCGGCTTCACGGGGCTTTGGACCGCGCTGCGGGTCAAGCAGCTCGAGCCGTCCGCGGACGTCATCGTGATCGAAGCCGACGTCTGTGGCGGCGGAGCAAGCGGCCGCAACGGAGGCTTTGCGATGAGCTTCTGGCACAACTTCATCGCGCTCGAGCGCGCTTGCGGCAGCGCCGAGGCGCTGCGGCTCGCGCGCGCGTCCTGCGAGGCGGTCAGCGGGATCGGCAGCTTCTGCGAGGAGCACTCGATCGACGCCGATTACCGGCGTGATGGCTGGCTGTGGACGGCAACGAACACGGCGCAGCTGGGTGCCTGGGTGAGCACGATCGAGGCGCTGAAGCGCCACGGCGTGCGGCCGTTCGAGCCGGTCGGCGCCGAGGAGCTGGCCGCGCGCACCGGCTCGGGCGGTCACCTGGCGGGCGTGTTCGAGCAGACCTCGGCGACGGTCCAGCCGGCAGCGCTGGCCCGCGGCCTTGCACGCGTCGCGCGGGAGCGCGGCGTCACGGTGTTCGAGCGTTCGCCGATGGTGGCGCTCGAGCGCTCGAGTCCACCAGCGGTGCGCACGCCGAACGGCAGCATCACGGCCGATCGGGTGGTGATCGCGACCGGCGCGTGGGCGGCGCGGCTACCGGAGCTGCGCCGCGCTTTCGTGATCGTCTCGAGCGACATCGTGATCACCGACCCGGTCCCCGACGAGCTCGATCGGATCGGCTGGCGCGACGGCGTCAGCATCTCCGACTCCCGTCTGATGGTCCATTACTACCGCACCACGCGCGACGGCCGGATCGCCTTCGGCAAGGGCGGCGGCCGGCTCGCGTACGGCCCGCGGATCGGCGACTCGTTCAACCGGGAGTCGCCGATCGCACCCGAGCTCACGGCGCGGCTGCAGGCCCTCTACCGCACGTTCGCGGGCGTCCCGATCGCGGCCAGCTGGTGTGGGCCGATCGACAGGACCGTCGACGGACTGCCGTTCTTCTTCCTGCTGGGCCGTCCGGATGTGGTGTGCGGAGCGGGCTACTCGGGCAACGGCGTAGGCCCGTCCGTGCTCGGCGGCCGGGTCCTCGCGTCGCTGGCTCTGGGACTCGACGACGAGTGGGCGAGCTGCGGGCTCGTCCGCAGCCCTCCGCGGGGGATGCCC
Source organism: Solirubrobacteraceae bacterium (assembly GCA_035511595.1). Classification (GTDB taxonomy): domain Bacteria; phylum Actinomycetota; class Thermoleophilia; order Solirubrobacterales; family Solirubrobacteraceae; genus Palsa-465. Next base: position 1,950 of record DATKFF010000189.1, read on the forward strand.
GGAGAGCCCTGGCGCTATGTCGGCGGACGGATCGTGCGCGCCGCCGTCGCCCGCAAGGAGCGGGCCGAGGACGAAGGGCGCAGGCCGGCCCGCGCCGACCGTGCGCTAGCGCGACTCGCACCGGCCGGGCTGGTGCCGCTCGAATGACCGGGCCGAGGAGGACGCGTCTGCGACACTCCCTTCGGTGAGGGGAGCAGTTGTGGGCCTGGTCGCGATCGCGGTCCTCGCGTTGGTGACGGTGGCGAGCCGGGACAGGTCTCGCGATAGTCATGGGGACGCAGGGCGGCGAGGCCACGTGACCTCGCTGGCCGGTGTTTTCCCCGCCGATCCGGACAGCGACCGCGGCCAACTCGCCACGGATCTCGATCGCGCGCAGGAGATCATCGACGACCCGTCGCGCCCGAGGCTTCAGCTTGCAAATGCGGGACGCTTCGAACAGTTAGCGACGTTGGACCTCGCTCGGCAGACGCTCCGAGTCCAGCGCGCAACGCTTGCCACCCTCGACGGACAGACGGCGGCAAGCATGCGCGCAAACCTCGAAGCGGCCGCCGTCCTGACCAGGCTCGTCGCGCCACGCAGGTCGCTGCCGCACTGGACGATCGTTCAGCCGCCGGCGCCGAATACGCTCCTCGGCTATTTCAAAGCTGCGCAGTCTCGTTTCGGCGTGCCATGGGAGTACCTCGCCGCAATCGAATTCATCGAGACGAGGTTCGGACGCGTCGCCGGCCTGAGCTCCGCAGGCGCACAGGGCCCGATGCAGTTCCTTCCCGCCACGTGGGCCCGTTACGGCAACGGCGATATCCACAACCCGGATGACGCGATCCACGCTGCCGCTCGCTACCTGGTCGCCAACGGCGCACCGGGTGAAATGGCCGCCGCGCTCTACCACTACAACCCCAGTAGCGATTACGTCAGCGCCGTCCGCGACTACGCGGGCCGCATGCGCGCCGACCCGCGCGCGTACTACGGGTACTACTACTGGCAGGTCATCTACGCGCACCCGGGCGACCCGCTCGTATTGCCGGTGGGGTATCCGAAGGTGCCGCCCGTGCCGGTCCGGTGAGGACAGCGTCCGAGGGCGGGCTCGAACCCCGTTAACGCGCCCCGGCCCTCATCGCTCCGCTTCGATCTCCTCCAGCAGCTCCTCGCCCGAGATCACCGAGTCCGCGAAGTGATCGTGCATCCACGCGAGGTGCTCCCAACGGTTGTCGACGATCCGCCGGAAATCCCAATTCGGGATCTCCTGCTGGTGGACGTGCTCGGTCATCAGCGAAGGGTCGATCTCGAAGGTGTGCTCAAACCGGCTCACGACGACGTCGGTCACGCGCTCGGCCTTGGGCGGTTTCTCGGCTGACAGTCTGAAGCCGAACATCGTCACGCGTCCTCGTAGGCTTGGTCGAGCAGGTACTTGCCCGGGTTCATGATGTTGTTGGGGTCAAGCGCCCGTTTGATCGTCTTCATCACCTCGAAGCCGCCGCCGAGCTCCAGGGGCACGAGATCGACCTCGCCCTCGCGGCACGAACCGTGGCACGCGGAGATCGAGCCGCCGTGCTCGATCGAAACCCGCGCGAGCTCGCGCTTGGCATCGACCCACGCCGCCCAGCTCTGATCGTCCCACTTCATTTCCCAGATACCGATATCGATCTCGGTCAAATAATCGCCCCACGGTTTGAACGCACCGTTGGTGTAGGCGAACATCCCCCAGTCGTCGAACATGTCGAACCGCTCCGACAGCGAGCGCGCGATCGCGTGCCACTTCTCGCGAACCGCCGGCAGCTCGGGGTAGGGAATCGACGCGTCCTCGCAGTGCCAGCTCATCAGCGCAACCTGCCCGTCGCGCGTCCGTCCGTGCTGCGGCGTTGCGTAGCGATCATGGCGCGAAGCCCAGTCCCCCTGGGAGATCTCATCGCCGAGATAGCTCCCTCCGGACGCCTTGCCGATCCTGAGCAGGCGCTTCGCACCGACCCGCACCTCGTCGGCGTGCCCGTAGGAAGCGCACGCGACCACCGCCTTGACCGACTCGGGCTGCGGGATGTACGCCTCATCGTCGCGGCGCAGGTAGTTCACCTTGTCCTCGTCGAACAACACCACGCCGGCGAGCGTCGCCACGCCGGACCGGGCCAGCTCGCCGGTCGCTCGCCACGCGTCCGTGTAGCCCCCGTAGGTGAAGAACATCGAGAACTCGGCCTCCGGCCGGGGGACCAGTTCGAGCGTCGCTTCGGTCACGATCCCGAGCGTTCCCTGGTGCCCCATGAACAGGTGCTTGAGCTGATATCCGCTCGAGGACTTGCGGACCTTCGCGCCGCCTCCGTCCCCGACGCGGACGATCTCCCCATTCGGCAGGACGATCTCGAACGAGATGACCAGGTCACGCGTGTGGCCGTAGCGTGCGCCGATCAGCGACCAGCCGCTGGTGCCGATGCGCCCGCCCACCAGCGAGCAGGGGTAAGACGCCGGATCGTCGGGGTAGATGAAGCCGTGCTTGCGGAGCTCCTCGTTGAGCTTGAGCATGTTGATCCCGGGACCCACGGTGACCGTGCGGTTGTCCAGGTCGAGCTCGACGATCTGGTTCATCAGCTTGACGTCGACCAGGATCCCGTGATGCAGCGGAACCGCGCCGTCGGTCAGTCCCGTTCCCCCGGCCCGCGGCACCACCGGGATTCGGTGGCGGTTGGCCAGCCTGACCACCTCGGAGACCTGCTCCGCCGAGGTGGGCAGGACGACGGCGCTGGGCACGTGCTCCTCCCATTTGTGAAGCGGGAACGGAGCCGGCACGCGAGCGCGATTGAAGACCGCCGAGCGGCCGGTGAAGACGTGGTCGGGGCCGCAGATCGCGGTCAGCTCGTCGACCACGCTGTCGAGAAGCGCGGTCGCCATCTCACACCTCGAAGCCCGCCGCTTCGGCGACGAGCTCGAAGATGTCGAAGACCTCGATCCCCTGAGCGTCTCCCTGCTCGGTCAGCGGCCGCTCGGACCATGGGCAGGCGGACACGAGCGTGTCAACGCCGTCGAGCTCTCTCGCCTTGGCGACGCGGCGCCTGCTGATCTCGGCGGTCAACTCCGGCTTCTCGACAAACAGGTTGGAGCCCGCGCCCGAGCAGTAGGACCACTGCGTGACGTGATCGACATCGATGAACGTCAGGCCGGGAATCGCGCGCAGGATCTCGCGTGGCGACTGCCACACGCCGAGCCGCTTGTTCAGACGGCACGGATCGTGATAGGTGACCGTGCGCTCGATCGGCGTTTTGAGAACCAGCTTGCCGTCCCGGATCTGCTCAGCGATCACGTCCACCGCGAGGACGATCTCGAACTCGTCGAAATTCGGGTCCAGCGCCGGGTAGTGCTCGACGATCGTGATGTAGTCGTGCGGATCGAGGCAGATGATCCGCTTGGTCTGCGTCTTGCGCCAGTCGAGCATGTTGTGCTCGGCCATCTTGTGGGCGATGTCCACGTAGCCGGTCTCCCACATCGGCCCTCCGCAGCACCACTGCTGGCTCATCAGCCCGAACTCGACGCCCGCCGCGCCCAGGATCTGCGCGACCGAGCGCGGCACCGACGGCCGGTAGAACGCCGCCTCGCAATCCGCGAACAGGACCGTTTCCCCGCCGGTCGGGATGTCCAACCCGGCCGCCCACGCACGGACCTTGCCCGCCGACGTCTCCCTCGCCCACCCGAGCACCGGCTCGTTGCCCCAGCGGTCGGTCAGCTCGGCCCACCGCTTCCAGTTCTTCTGGTGGACGCCGCGCTTCACGGCCAGCGCGCGCATCGCCTTGACGACGTCGATCGTCCGCTGGCGAAAGCGATAGAAGTCGCCGGTGAACAGCGTGTTCGGGCACCGTAGCTCGCAGGCGCCGCACATCGTGCAGTGAACGTAGTCCTCGGCCACGTCCTCGATCGACACATGGCCCTTCTCCATCGCGACGACGTTGGCGTGAAATGCGGTCGGAGTGTGCCGCTCGTCCCGGGTGACCTGCATCACCGGGCAGACCTCGCGGCAGAACTTGTGCCCGGAGCTGAAGCAGTTGTACGCGACGTCGCGAAACTCCTCCAGCAGCTCGTCAACCGCCCCGTTCGTGGCCTCGTCGGACGCCGTTCTTTCCGCCATCGGGTCTCCTCTCCTATCCGTCCCCCGGAGCAATCCGATCATATGCCAATTTGTCCAACCCTGCCCGATTACGGAGGCGAACTGGGCCCGGCGCCGTCGAGATACATACCGAGCGGATACGTCCGGTATCGGAGCCGGGGGAGCTTCTCAATCGTGATGAACCCAGGTGGCGCGTTGATCACGTCGGGAATTCGGTTCACCAGCTGGCAGCAGGTCGACATCTGCGTCGGCACCGCCGGGTTTGTGAGACGCAGGTCAGGTTCGCCGGTGACGGTCCAGTCGTTGACATCCGACTCCCCCTCCCGGTACAGCCGTCCCGTCATCTCGAACGTCAGCGCGATCCCTTGGTGCGACCTGACCGTGTCGACGTCGGTGAAGCCGATCACCCGGCCGGTGTCGACAGTGACGCCCAGGCTCCTCGACGCGACCGGTTGCTGAGCGATCTCCGGTCGCGTGGTGCTCTCCTGCGCCGCGACCGTGAGGCCCAGATCCTCGACCAGCGCGCCCAATGTGTTGCGACCGAAGCTGGGCGGCCGGTCCGCTTCGGCAAGCCATGCGTCGAAGTCCTCCACGGTCGTGTCGACTCGCTGGTCCTTTGCGACCTCGGGGCCGTAGTCGTCGACGTTCCAGGTTGCGCGGCCGGTCACCGACTCGATCCGGTGCGCGGTCGCCAGCACCATGCTGACGAGGTTGACCCAGTAGACGTCCTGGTGGCCCGTCCCGGTCAGTGTGACGCCGGTGCGGCGCGCGAGCCGGTCGAGCTCGGCGGTCGCCATCGGGGCGGTGTTCCAGGGGTACAGCGCCTCCTCGGCGATCGTGACCGCGTTGACGCCGTGCTCAGCGCAGCGCCACAGATGCTCGTACATATCCGACATGTAGCTCGCGACTGCGATCACCGCGATGTCCGCTTGCCGCGTGGACAGCACGCGGTCGGGGTCGTCTTCGACCACCACGCCGGTCTCGAAGCCCAGGCCCGCGACCTCGCCGAGGTCGCGACCGACCTTCTCGGGGCTGCGTGCGAGCGCGCCCACGATCTCGACGCCCTTCTCGAGCATCATCCGCGTGGCGATCGAGTTCATCGCGCCGACGCCGTAGACCACCGCCTTGATCCGCCTGATGTCCTCTCCTCACGGTCCGGGGATCCGGCCCCGTGCGCGGAGCATAACCCTCCGGTCATCACGCACGGTGGGTTGCGGGCAGGGATACGATCAACACACGCAGACGAGCCGGAGCGCTCGGGCTTCGGCGGATCTGAAATCCGTACAGGAGACGCGGTTATGGCTACTGAGGGCGACGGGGCGACCCGGTTCAGCTATTGCATGCTGCCCGACTACCCGCTCACGGATTCGATCGAGATGATCAAGGTCGCCGACGAGCTCGGCTTCTACGCCTGCTACTCGGTCGACGAGACATGGCACAAGGATCTGTGGTGCCTGTTCGCGGCGGCGGCCGACAAGACGCGGAACATCCGCTTCGGTCCGAACGTCACGCACGTGTTCCTCCGCGAACCGACGCTGATCTGCCAGCAGCTCGCGACGCTCGACGAACTCTCCGGCGGGCGTGCCGAGGCGGTCGTCTCGACCGGCAACTTCGTGATGATGGAGCAGTACCACCTCGACTGGGCGAACCGCAGGCCGCTCTCGCGTCTGCGCGAGGCGATGCATGTGATGCGCACCTTCCTCGACGACGGCAAGATCGATTTCGAGGGCGACTTCTTCAAGTACACCGGACTTTTCACGGCGGCGCGCCCGGTGCAGGAGCGGATCCCGCTGAAGATGGGCGGGATGAAGGGCCCGCGGTCGTTCGAGGCTGCCGGAGAGATCGCCGATGGGCTGCACCATGCGCTGTCCTATTCGCGCGAGGCCTACGACTACGTCGTCGACCACGTCAAGATCGGCGCGGAGCGGGCCGGGCGCAACTGGCGCGACCTCGACCTCGGCGCCTGGATCGTGTCCGTCGTGTCCGAAGACTCGGCCGCCGCCAAGCAGGCCGCGCGAATCCTGGTCGCGTTCTACATCCCATCGATGCCGCCGGAGCAGCTCGCCCGCCACGGCATCGACCAGGCGGAGTTGCAGCCGATTTTCGACGCGTTTGCCGCCGGCGACGTCGCCAAGGCGATCAACATGTTCAGCCCCGAGTTGGCCGAGAGGCTATCCGTCGCGGGGACGCCCGAGGAGTGCGCCGAGCAGATCAAGCGCGACATCCTGCCGGCGGGCATCAACCACGTCGTGCTGGCGCTCGCCGACGCGCCGCTGGTCGAGTTCTTCTCTGGCCAGTCGGTCGAGGGAGTTCCGGCGATATCCGACCAGCTGCGGCTGGTGGCCGAGCGGATGATTCCCGCGATCGCGGGGCAGCCCTCGGCCGCATAGGTGACACCCGCTAGATTCACGGGAAGCCATGAAACAGGAAGCCAGCGTCGGCCCGACGCCGGGGGCGCCGGTGTTCGATCCCGAGACGCGCAAGCTGCGAAACGGCCCGCCGATCACGCTGACCTGCGAGTGCGGCGAGCGCCACGAGCTTCGCTATGGCGATCGGTGGCTGTGCGAGAAGTGCGGGCGAAGCTGGAACACCAACCGGATCCCAATCGAGCAGTACGCGGCAGTGCGCAGAATCAAGCTCCGCTTACGATGGGTCATGATCGGGTTGTGCGTGCTTGCGGTGTCTTGCGTGATCTTCTTCGCTGCGATCGGCAAGTTTTTCGGCGGGATCCTTTTGGTGGCCGTGTGCGCGACCTCGTGGCGGATGTACATCTGGCCGCGGCAGAAGCGGCGCTATCTCACGGCGGTCGAAAAGCTGCCAGTCTGGGAGATCAAGCCCGAATGAGGACTCGCGCCGCTTAGCCAGCGCCGGTCCGTACCGGCGTGCGGTCGGGGTGGCGCGCCGGTCGTCGCTCACGGGGTGGACGTCCCTTCGTGAGCCGACCATGACTGCGAAGCCGCACGGGTGCCGGCTCGGCGTCAGGCAATGGGAGCCCCCCCGTCGGCGAGCCCGGCAGGAGAGGTGGGCTCGACGGGCCCGGCCGGCCTTTCCCGGGTCCCTCGTCGGACTCGGAATCGGACGGGCCCTCACGAGCGACGAAGCGACCCAACAGAACGGGAAAGAACAGCAGGGCGAACAGGACTGCGAGAAACGCGAGACCAAGGACGTCGAATCCGCCGACACTAGCCTTTCCGGGCACGGAGACAGGCTACCCCGAAAATGGCCTCGGAGCCAGCTGCACAGGTCCGTTGTTCACCGGGCGCTGACCGTAACCTCGACGCCGTGGACGGTGGTGCTGTGGCCCATGTCGCTCTGCACCCCTGGGTTGAGCACGTTGACGTTGGCCGCGCCTGGCTCACGCTTGGGCCAGCGCCCCTTTGGCGAGTAGACCACGCCGCGGGGCAGCTCGTCGGACAGCGCGACCGTGAGCCTGAGCTGACCGGTTGCGCTCTTCAGTAGGGCCGGATCGCCGTCTCCTAATCCGCGCTCAGCAGCGTCGGCCGGGTGCATCAAGACCGCCGCCGCTCCGATCCGCCGCGTGATCTTGCGGTCGTTGGCGAAGCTGTCGTTGAGCATCCAGGGCGAGGCCGGCGAGAGCAACCGCAGGCGCCCATCCACGGGCCGAGGATCGGCATGCGGCTGCGGCACGCGAGGCAGCCCGTCGCGCTCCGCTTGATCGCTCGCCAACTCGATTAGGCCGCTCGGGGTCGGGAAGCTCAGGTCCGGGAACTGTACGCGCGGCTCGGGGTCAAGCCAGACCGTCCCCTGCGAGGCGAGCTCAGCGAACTCGAGTCCGTTGGGCGCGAGCACGGTCGCGATCACATGGTCGTCAGATTCGTACAGCTCGGGCTCCTCATAGCCCATGGCCGCCGCCAGCCGGCGGAAGATCTCGGTGTTCGGTAGAGCCTCACCAAAGGGTTCGACAGCCTTCACCTGTGCGCTGAGGCTGAGGTGGAAGTAGGAGGCGACTATGTCGTCACATTCGAGAAAGCTCGCAGCGGGAAGCACGACGTCCGCGAAGTCAGTCGTGTCTGTCGCGAACAGGTCGACGACGACGGTGAACAGGTCCTCGCGCGCAAGCGCACGGCGCAACCGGGTCTGTTCGGGGTTCGACGCGGCGATGTTGATGTTCCAGCAGAAGAGCGCCCGACTGCGCTCGCGATCCTCGAGGCGCTCGGCCAGCTGCATGTGACTGATGGGCTCGGGCGCGTCCTTACGCAGCTCGGCGCCGCTGACGTAGTCCTCGTCGAGCGCGCGATTCCCCGCGCCATTGAGATAGAGCACACCGGTGCCAGGCTTGCCGAGGTTGCCGCTGAGGGCCGCCAGCTGTGCGACGGAGCGCACGGCGTTGCCGCCGCGCGGCTGGCGCTGGAAGCCCTGGC
>DATKFF010000190.1:0-4452 GCA_035511595.1 Solirubrobacteraceae bacterium
GGGTGATCTGCGCAAACGCGTCGATGTCCCGCTGGCTGATGGCCCGCCAAGGCGTCGGTCCGCGCCGCACGCCAATCACCTCGCGCAACCGCGCAATCGGGTCCGTCGTCGCGGCCATGAGTCAAACGCTATCCGTTCGCAACCGCCCAGCGGCGTGCGCAGCGAGCGATGCCGAGGATCAGTGACCGATCGTCCTACGCGCCCGGGCTCACGTGGTTGGCCGTGGGACGCCACCATGCGAGCAGTCACCCAAAGCTCCGCTTGGTGGGACATCGGCCTGTATTTCGCTGAGCAATTGCTCGCAACGGATCCGATAAAACCACGCGGATGGGGTGTCGGCGGAACGTGCGTCTCTGGATCGTCGGGCTCGGCACCGTCGGCCGGTGGCTTCTGCGGGTCCTTGATTCGCAGGCGGAGCGGCTCGCGGGCCGATATGACGTGCGCTTCGTCGTGACCGGCGTCGCGAACGCCCGCGACGGCTTTGTCTTCGACGCCGGCGGTCTCGACGCTCCGGCCGTGCTCGGGCATCTCGCGGCCGGGCGGTCGATCGCGGAGCACCCGGGCGCCGAGCATTGGCCAAGCGCGATCGAAGGTCTCCGCGCGACCGAGGCCGACGTTCTCGTGGAGGTGACGGCGAGTCCGCCCACGGACGGCGAGCCGGGTGTCTTGCACATGCGGGAAGCCCTCGGGCGCGGTATCCCTGTGGTCACCTCGAACAAGTGGCCGATCGCGCTTCACGGTGTAGAGCTGGCGGAGTTGGCCAGCAGCCAGGGGGTCGCGCTGCGCGGCGAGTCTACGGTCATGTCCGGGACACCGCTGCTCGGGCCGCTCACCGAGGGCCTCGCAGGGGCGGTACCGATCGGGCTGCGCGGCATCGTCAACGCGACCGCGAACTTCATCCTCTCGGCCATGGCGTCGGGGCGGTCCTACGACGAGGCGCTCACGGCCGCACAGGCGGCCGGGCTGGCTGAGCGCGGGGTGGAGGCCGACGTCGACGGCTCGGACGCCCAGGCGAAGACGATGATCCTGGCCGCACTGGTCTTCCGCAGGCAGCTGCGCCTGGAGGAGGTCACGCGACGTGGGATCAGCGGCATCGCGCGGACGGAGATCGAGCGGGCGGTGAGCGCCGGCGGGCGGATCCGGCATGTCGCGACGCTCGAGTTCTCGGAGCGAGACGGTGCCGGGGACGTTCGCGCCGGCGTCGAGCCCGAATTCCTGTCCGGCGACGACCCGCTCTCGCGGATCGACGGGACGGACAACGCGGTGATCTGCCGGGCGACGCCGGTCGGGGAGATCACCATCGTGGGGCCCGGAGCCGGCCTCGAGCTCGCGGGTCAGGGCGTCCTCAGCGACCTGATCGCGGTCGCGCGCACCCTCTGAACCACTCACAGAGCTCGCCCGACAGCCCAGGCCGTGGAGATGTCCCGTGAACGTGTGCCACGGGTCGTCATCCAACGGCAGCTCGGCACGCCGATCTCGGGATCACCTCCGCCTACCTGCGCGGGATCGAAACACCGAGATTGTGCGACTGGTTCGTGCACGAAGGACTCCGGTCGTCGGCTATAAGCCGTTAGCTCCGGGGGCGGGTGCGGTAGCGCTGCAGTGCGTTGCCGACTCGGGAGGCTGCTCGTATCGCCCGGGGTGCGGTACGGGCGGTGCGTAGCGCGAGACGGTCGAGCGGTGTCTGCAGTGAGCTCTCGGTCGGCAGAATCGCCGGCTGGTCGGCGGCTGCGAGTGCGTATAGGTCCCAGCTGCCCGGCACACCCTTGAGCGTGTGTTCGCCGCGTTCGACGAATGCGAGTCCAGAGCCCGCCACGAGGTCGCGGACTGTGCGAGAGACGAGGATCTCGTTGGGCATCGCCGTCGCGCCTACTCGTGCGCCGATGTGCACGCTCAAGCCGGTGAAGTCGCGTCCGGTGCGTTCGAGCTCGCCGGTGTGCACGCCAGCGCGTACCGAGATGCCGAGCTTCTCGGCGCCCTTGCGAATCTCGTCCGCGCAACGCACTGCGTGGGTAGGACCGTCGAACAGGCTGAACGTGCCGTCGCCCGTGACGCTGATAAGCCGACCGCCGCTTTGCTCGACCTCGAGCCGCACGTGCCGTTCGTGGGTTGCACGAAGCGCGCGGTATTCGGCATCGCCGATCCGGGCCAGCAACTCGGTGGAGCCGGCGACGTCGGTGAACAGCATCGTCCCGAAGAACCGGTCCGCGTCCGATGAGTGCCGGGCGCCGGTCGCGGCCTCCTCGATATGCAGCCAGACCGTGATCCATGCCTCACCGATGGCGGCCCCTGTCGGAGTCGGAGGGAGGTGGTGGAAGCTGGCATCGGGGATCAGTTCGGCGACTCGGCGGACAACGGCCTCCGGTTCCGGCGAAGTCGGCGCGTACAGCACTCGGGTCGGCGATCGGACGGCGCGAAGGACGTTGCTGACGTCAAGGCGAACGAACCACTCCCAGTACTGTCGTGCGGCCGCGGGCGTCGCCGAGCAGCGTTCCAGCATCGCCATCAGCCGGCGGTTGTAGCCCGTGCCCTGCACCGGGTCGTACACGTCGATCACCGCACCGCTTCCCCATCGATCGATCGCCGGGAGCCAGCGCGACACGTACTCCGCGGCGCTCGCGATCGTCCATCCATGCTGCTCAGCATCCGCCCCGAGCGGGCCACAAGCGATCGGCTTGAACAGGACGAGGCTCGCTACGCGCTCAGGCGCTCGGGCTGCGGCGAGCGCGATCTGTCCCGACGTGGTGAGCACACCGACCAGCGTGGCCGTCCGCATCCCGACGGCGTCCATCACGGCGAGGATGTCGTCCGCGTGCTGCTCGAGCGTAGGGACGTACCGGATTCGCTCGGAGAGCCCGAAGCCGCGTGGCTGCATGTAGACCGTGCGCGAGAAGGACGCGCCCCGCTCGTACACCTCGTGGATGTACGGGTCGGTCCAGCTCAAATCGAAATGCTGGGCGGTCTCGCCGACCACGAGCACATCAACGCCGCCCTCGCCAACAACCTGATACGCGAGCTGGGCTCCGTCACGCTCCACGTACTGTGCCTCCGGCGCGTCCACACGAGAAGGCTAGACCCGCACGCCCGACTACGAGAGGTTGAGAAGAAGAATTTACCGCTGGGCGTCGCGTCAACTGGGCTCAACGTGCGAGCAGCCCGACCACGGAGCGTAGCTACTACTACATATCGTAGTAGTATTGGTGCATGCTGACCATTCTCTTCACGTGTCAGACGTCGGCGAACGTCTGGACGAAGTGCGTCTCGAGCTTCTCGCGCGGGCGCTGACCGTGCCGATGAGCTATTAGCGACCGTAGTACGGCGCTTGTATGAGCCCTAACTGCTTCTCCCACAGCACGGGCACCCGACCTCTTAACACGCTGGCGGCACCGTCTCCGTTAGCGGGACCGGCACAAGTGGGAGCAACATGATCTCGTTGGCGAAGCTGTCGATCAGGCGGCCGAAGGCCGCCCTCGCGGCTTGGCTGACCGTCGCGATCGTGCTGTCACTGATCGGCTTCGGGGTATCGAGCTCGTTCTCGCCGTCGGTCACGGTGGTACCCGGGACGCAGTCGGCAAGAGCGCAGCAGCTGGCGGAGGCAGAGTTCGGGCCCACCCAGCTCGTGCCGATCCTGCTCGAAGGGCCGAGGGCCCAGCTCGACCGCCAGGGCCCCCAGCTGGTCGCGGCGCTGCGTAGACGTCCTGACAGCCGGGTGCTCTCCGCGTTTGACGGGGGCACCGGGAGCGCGGGCTTGCGACCCAATCCCGGGGCCGCGCTGATCGTGGTCTCGGTCGACCGTTCCGAGAAGAACGCGGTCAACCACGACGAGCCACAGATCGAGAGGCTCGTCTCACGCGAGATCTCCGCGCCGGTGCGTTCCTACATCACCGGCCAGCCGTCGATCGACCGAGCAGAGCGGAACGCCTCGTTGTCGAACCTGCGCCGTGATGAGCTGATCGCGATCGCGCTCGTCTTCATCCTGCTGGTGGTCGGCTTGCGGGCGCCGGTCGCAGCCCTGCTCGTGGCCGCGGTCGGCCTGGTCAGCACACTTGCGGGGTTTGGAGAGCAAGCGCTGCTCGCGAAGTTCTTGACGCTTGACCCCGTCGGGGTTCCGGCGGGAACGATGATCGGACTCGCGCTTGGGGTCGGGTTCGCGCTGCTGATTCTTCAACGGTTCCGCCGCGAGGAGCTGCCACCCGGTGCGCACCCGGGCACCACCGCCATCGCTGCGCTGCGCGGGCTCGAGACGACCGCGCGGGCGGTGCTGATCGCCGCCACGGCGATCATCGTCGCGCTCGCCCTGGTGGCGATCATCGGGCCGACGCAGCTATTGGTGTCGGTCGGGACGGGAACGGTGACGGGCGCGGCGTTCGCCACAGTTGGGGCGGTCGTCGTGATGCCGGCGGCGTTTGTTCTGCTGGGCCGGCGGATCGACGCGTTGAGCTTCCCCGCCCC
>DATKFF010000191.1:0-6032 GCA_035511595.1 Solirubrobacteraceae bacterium
GTGACGACCTCCTGGGTCGAGGTCGTCTGCATGATCGCGACGGCGCTCGCGCCGCCCGAGCCGGAGCTGCCGGCCCCGGAAGCCGCGGCGCCGCCGGTCCCGCCGGACGATCCGGACCCGCCGGACGAGCCCGAGCCGGCACGGGAGGACGAGGCGCTCGGCGTCGTCGACCTCAGTCCACCGCTGCCCGAAGCGGAGCCCTTGGTGCTCTTGAGCTCGGCGATCTCGGCCTGCAGCACCGCGATCAGCGCCTTCAGCTGTTCGTTCGATGAGCCGTTCGAACCACTCGGGCCGGTTGGGCCGGTCGCCCCCGTCGTCCCCGACGGTCGCCTGCTCGGCGGGGTTGATGTCGTCGTCGTGAGGCTCACGAACTGCGGTCGCGGCGCCGCGACCCGGATGCTCGCCGAGGCGGCGCCCCCACCCGATCCGCCCGATCCGCCCGAGCCGCCGGTCGAGCCGAGCACCGTGCTGACCGTTGTGATCAGTTGCGAGCTCGGCAGGAACACGACCTGCCCGAGCGTGATCGTCCCGGTCTGCGTCTCGCCGCGCGACGCCTGCCAGCGGTCGACCGCGTCGGTCGTCCCCGCCTGCCACGTGTCGTTGACCGTGATCTGGCCGTCGGCGAAGCCGAGGTCGACGAGGTTCTGGTTCAGCTCGAGGATGTCAGGCCCGGCGCTGTCGCCGGAGCTCAGATCCCGGTACGCGGGCGTGGTGCCGTTGAACAGCACGATCGGGCTGTTGTCCACCTTGTAGAGAGGCTGCCCCGGCTTGATCACCTGGCCGGCGGCGGGCAGCCACGTGATCGTCCCGCTGACGCGGTTGTAGACGGTCTGCTGTCCGGTGTAGCCGAGCGTGCCGGACTCGGTGTCGGTTTCGACCAGGTCACGACGCTCGACGATCGCCGCGCCCGAGCTCTTCGCGGGCGGACTCGCGCCGCGGCTCGAGCCTGGCAGCTCGGTCGCCAGCACGACGCCGATCGCGACGGCGACCACCGCCAGCCCTCCGAGCGGCATCACGAGCCGGCGGCCGCTCGCGCCGCCGAACCGCCCCGCGAGCGCCCCCGTCAGCCGCTTACGCACCTGGCGCACCGCCGGGCGGACCGGCGCCACCGCCGCCACCTCGGCCGAACCGGGGCCGGAGGCTCTGGCACGCGGTGCTCGCCGCCTTGAACGCCGGGCTGTTGCGGTCGACGGACCGGAACTCCCGCCCGATCCCGAACCCTCCGGTGCCGTTGAAGGTCGGGTCGGGGATGTTGACGCCGTGCGAGCGCATGCACTCGGCGAACTTGACCAGCTGCTGCTGGGCCTGGGCGCGCTGCGCCGGAGACAGATTGAGCCTCGGGAACGCCTCGGCGAAGTACTGCGAGCACGCCTGCCGTGCCGCGCTGAGCTGGGCCTGCGGGTAGTTGCGAAGCGACCGGAAGATCCCCCCGCCACCGCCCGCGGTGCCACCGCCCGCCGACGGGTCGGGGACGTTGATCCCGTGCGCGCGGAAGCACTTGGCGAGGTTCAACCGCGCCTGGAACTGGGCCCCGCTGGTGGAGCCCGAGGTGCTACTCGACGAGCTCGAGGAGCTGGTGGCGCTGGAGGAACCGCATGCGCTGAGGATGGCGCCAAGCGCGAGCGCGCTCAGGCCGATCACGATCGCGCGGCGCCCGAGCCGGAAGGCGGGAACAGACTTCATCAAGGCTGACTCCTGGATTGGGTGTGGGCGTGCCGGTTGTAGCGTCAGCCACGTCAGCTCTTCGTAAGCGCTCTTGGCGTTCTCTTCGGCGGGCGATTTTCGCCGCGCAGCAGAGGCGCCGGAAGCCAGGCGTGCACCTCGAGACCGCCGTCGGACCGGGCGGCGACCGTCAGTCGGCCGCCATGGGCCTCGACGACCGAATTGACGATCGACAGCCCGAGCCCGAACCCACCTGGTCCGCGTTCGAGCCGTCGGAACGGCTCGGTCAGAACCCCCGCGTCCGCCTCGTCGATCACCGGACCCCCATTGATCACGGCCACAACGGCCTGACCCGCCTCGACGCCGGTCCGAACGTCGACGAACCCGCCGCGCTCGTTGTGGCGGATCGCGTTGTCGAGGAGGTTGGCGATCATCCGCTCGAGCAGCGCCGTGTCGCCGCGCGTCGGAGCCGGCTCGAGCTCGTCGTGGACGCTCAGCTGGAGCTCTTCGGCGCGGGCCCGAAGGTCGGTGATGCAGTCCCCGGCCAGCGCTGCGAGGTCGACCGCTTCCTCGTGCTGTGCTGCGCCCTCGCTGCGAGCCAGCATCAGCAGGCTCTCGAGCAGGCGCTCGCAGCGGTCGATCGTCTCCCGTACGGCCTCGCCCATCTGGCGCAGGTCGGCCTCGCGCGCGTCGGGATCGGCCAGCGCGACGTCGACCTCGGTGCGCATGATCGCGAGTGGCGTGCGCAGCTCGTGGGAGGCGTTGGCGACGAAGTGCCGCTGGCCGTGAAACGCGTTGTCGAGACGCCCGAGCATCCCGTCGAACGTGTCCGCCAGCTCACGCAGCTCGTCGGCGGGACCGCTCAGCGCGATCCGCTCGCCGAGGTTCTGCCCCGAGACGCGGCGGGCGGTCGCCGTGATCTGCCGCAGCGGCCGCAGCGCGCGCCCGGCGAGCAGCCACCCGGCGGCGACCGACACGATCGTCATCACCCCGAGCGCGAGCAGGTACTCGACGAGCAGGCGGTCGAGTGCCTGGGCGCGCAGCTGCGCGCGGTAGGCCGCCGCCACGCTCGCCGCGGCCGAGCCCGGCCCGAACCCGAACGGATGGCTGACCGGCGGCGTCGGCAGCGGGTACTTGATCCCGAGGTGCGCGAGCACCTGGCGGAGGTTCCCGCGCGCGTCGAGGTTGTGGCGCACCAGGAAGTAACCGAGCGTCAGCAGCACCGCCCCGGTGACCAGGAACACGACGCCGTAGAGCACCGTCAGGCGCAGCCGGATCGTCGGCCTCGGCCAGCGCATCACGACATCCGATAGCCGACGCCGATCACCGTTTCGATCACCGGGGGGTCGCCGAGCTTGCGGCGCAGCGTCATGATCGTCATCCGCACGACGTTCGTGAACGGGTCGATCTGATCGTCCCACACGCGCTCGAGCAGCTCCTCCGCGGATACGGTCGCGCCCTCGGCGGCCATCAGCGCCTCGAGCACCGACAGCTCCTTGCGGGCCAGCTGCACCTCGGACCCTTCGCGTGAGACGCTGCGGCGCGCGGGATCGAGCTCGATGTCGCCGTGCCGCAGCAGCGGCGGCCGGCTGGGGGTCGAGCGCCGAGCGAGCGCTCGGATCCGCGCCACCAGCTCCGCGAATCGGAACGGCTTCGGGAGGTAGTCGTCGGCCCCGAGCGATAGTCCATGCACGAGATCGTCGAGCGTCCCGGCGGCGGTCAGCATCAGGATCCCGGTCTCGGGGCGCTCGTCGCGGACCATCCGGCAGACGTCGTCGCCGTGGACCCCGGGCAGATCTCGGTCGAGGACGAGCACGTCATAGCGCACGACGCGCGCCTTGACGAGCGCGTCGGTGCCGTCGGGCGCGAGGTCGACCGCGATCCCCTCGCGCCGCAAGCCGCGGGCGATCGCGTCAGCCAGCCTGCGCTCATCCTCGGCGATCAAGACCCGCACGCGCGAAGCATGACGGCGTCAGCGTAAGGGCGGCGTAAGAGATGCCGCCGTCGGGCATACTGGTCCCGGCGAGGATGACACCAAACGACGTAACACCGTTTAGCGTTATCGTTTAGCGCGATGGCGACTCAGCAGAACCTTGCCGAGCGCGGGATGGCGGTCGGGCTGCGCGCACTGAACCGGCTTGCCGCCTCGGACCTGCTCGACCGGGTCGGTCTCCGTGAGCCGACCACCCGGCTGCTGCACGGCGCCTCCAAGAGCACCGCGCGCACGGCCGCTCGAGCCGGCCGCACGTTCGCCGCCGCGCAGAAGCTCTCGCGCCCGGCGCGCCAGCCCCGCGCGGGCCGCAGCGACCTGTTCGATCTCGAGCCGACAGACGAGCAGCAGATGCTGCAGGACTCCGTCAGGGACTTCGCGCTGGCGAAGCTCCGCCCCGTCGCCCAGCAGGCCGACGCCGCGTGCGCCACGCCGCCGGAGCTGTTGAGCCAGGCGAACGAGCTGGGGCTGTCGATGGTCGGCGTTCCCGAGCAGCTCGGCGGCGCCGTCGAGCAGCGCTCGGCGGTCACCTCGGCGCTGATGAGCGAGGCGCTCGCGCAGGGCGACATGGGGATCGCCATCGCGTGCCTCGCCCCCGCCGGGGTGTCCACCGCGATCAGCCTGTGGGGCGACGCCGACCAGCAGTCCACCTACCTGCCCGAGTTCGTCTCCGAGAACGTCCCGGCCGCCGCGATCGCGGTGCTCGAGCCGCGGGCGCTGTTCGACCCCTTCGCACTCGATACGCGCGCGCGTGAAGGAGATGGCGGTTACATCGTGCGCGGCGCCAAGTCGCTCGTCCCACGCGCCGGCGACGGCGAGCTGTTCATCGTCGCCGCGGAGCTCGAGGGCCGCGGCCCGGCCCTCTTCATCGTCGAGTCGAAGACGGCAGGGCTCAGCGTCGAGGCCGAGCCCGCGATGGGGATCCGGGCGGCCGGCACGGGACGCCTGATCTTCGATGACGTCAAGCTGCCAGCGACCGCGCTGCTCGGCGACGCCGATCCCGCCGTGTACGCGGAGTGCGTCCAGCTCGGGCGCCTCGGGTGGTGCGCCGTGGCGGTCGGAACCGGCCAGGCGGTGCTCGACTATGTGACCGACTACGTCAAGGAGCGGCGCGCGTTCGGCGAGCCGATCTCCAACCGCCAGGCCGTCGCGTTCATGGTCTCGAACATCGCGATCGAGCTCGATGGGATGCGCCTGGCCAGCTATCGCGCGGCCAGCCGCGTCGACCAGAACCTGCCGTTCGCGCGGGAGGCGGCGCTCGCGCGCCGGCTATGCGCCGAACGCGGCGCAGCGATCGGCTCGGACGGCGTCCAGCTGCTCGGTGGTCACGGCTACGTCAAGGAGCATCCCGTCGAGCGGTGGTACCGCGACCTGCGTGCCGCCGGGCTGATGGAGGGAGCGCTGCTCGTCTGATGATCAACCTCGAGGTCCCGAAGAAGTTCGAGCAGCTCGTCGACCAGGCGCACATGGTCGCGATCGAGATCTTCCGCAAGAACTCACGCAAGTACGACCTCGCCGAGCACGAGTACCCCAAGGAGCTCGACATGCTCGCCGCGGTGATCGAGGGGTCGAACCCCTCCGGGGCGGGCGCCGGCGCCGTCGGTGGAGGCAACGGCTCGTCACGAACGGAGAAGGGCAACCGCAACGGCTCGAACATGGCGAGCCTGCTGGGCCTGATCGAGCTGTGCTGGGGAGACGTGGGGTTGCTGCTGACGATGCCGCGCCAGGGACTGGGACAGGCGGCGATCGCCGCCGTCGCTGACGAGGAGCAGCTGCAGCGATTCGGCGGCAAGTGGGCGGCGATGGCGATCACCGAGCCCGAGGCGGGCTCTGATTCCGCGGCGATCCGCACAACCGCAAAGCTCGACGAGGACACCGGCGAGTACGTCCTCAACGGCGAGAAGATCTTCGTCACCTCCGGCGACCGCGCGGAACTGATCCTCGTCTGGGCGACGCTCGACCCAAGCCAGGGCCGCGCCGCGATCAAGTCGTTCGTGGTCGAGCGTGACAACCCGGGGCTGAAGCTCGAACGCCTGGAGCACAAGCTCGGGATCCGCGCGTCGGACACGGCCAACTTCGCGCTCGATGACTGCCGCGTGCCGAAGGAGAACCTGCTCGGCAGCCCCGAGATCGCCCCCAAGGGCGGGTTCGCGGGGGTCATGCAGACCTTCGACAACACCCGGCCGCTGGTCGCCGGGATGGCGGTCGGGGTCGCGAAGGCGTGCCTCGACCGCACCCGCGAGCTGCTCGCGGAGGCCGGGGTCGAGATCGACTACGACAAGCCGCTGCACGCGCAGTCCGCTGCGTCGGCCGAGTTCATCTCCATGGAGTCGGACTGGGAGGCGGCGCGGCTGCTGACGCTGCGCGCGGCCTGGATGGC
>DATKFF010000192.1:0-3944 GCA_035511595.1 Solirubrobacteraceae bacterium
CGGAGGGCACATTCGGTATTAGCCCGAGTTTCCTCGGGTTGTCCCAATCATCGGGGCAGGTAACCCACGTGTTACTCACCCGTTCGCGGCTCTGCCCCAGGCCGAAGCCTGGTTCGTCGCTCCACTTGCATGTGTTAAGCACGCCGCCAGCGTTCGTCCTGAGCCAGGATCAAACTCTCCGTGAAGAACTGCTCTACACGGGCCGCTAGGCGACCCGTTTCACAAAGAGTCGTCAGCGCTCACACGAGGGAGCCCAAGTACACCAAGGGCTCCGGAGCGCAGACGGGGTAGGTCTTGGCGCCGTCGATCGGTTGACCCCGGGTGGGGGCAACGCGGCACGACGGCGGTCGAACCTGGACACACCATCTCGACCGAGGGTCGGTCGAGGGTGCACATGCTGTTGAGTTTTCAAAGACCGTCGCACCTCTTCAGGGAAGGTGCCTCCTTCCCGCAGGCGCGCCTGGGAGCCGACTTCCGGCCCCAGAGCGGACGGACGAGTATAGCGCCGAATCAACGCCTGGAACGAGCCTGCGAAAGATCTTCAGGGGGGTTCCGTCGTCCACAGGCAAGGCTACTCGGTGTTCGGCCCGCGCGCTTAGATCCCGCATGGGCAGGGCCTCCGGGGCGTTCCCCCCCGGCAACGTGCCGCCCGGAGGGCGGCCCGCGAGCCGGCCCTCCCCTAGGAAAGGATCTGGACCGTGACGCTCCGGCTTCGCGGTCGATCGTCGAAGTCGATCAGGACGATCTGCTGCCAGGTCCCGAGCGCCAGCTCCCCCTCGACCAGCGGAATCGTCTCCGAGGGTCCGATCACCGCCGCCCGCAGATGCGCATGGGCATTGGTGTCGTGGTTCAGGCGGTTGTGCTGGTAGTCCGCCGAGGACGGGACCAGTCTGTCGAGGAGTGCCTGGAGGTCCGCGACCCCGCCCGGCTCGTACTCCATCGTCGTGACTGCGAGCGTCGACCCCGTTGCGAACACCGTGACCAGCCCACGGGTCACGCCCGAGGTGTGAACCACGCTGCGGACGCCGTCGGTCAGGTCGACGATATGCCCGTTCCCGGGCGTGTCCATCCGGAGCAGGCCACCGTGGACGGCCACCGTCAGACGACCCGCACGCGTACGAACCGGCGCTTTCCCAGCTGGAGCACCCTTCCGTCGACCTCGACGGCGTCGATGTCCAGCGTGCCGTCCGACAGCGGTTCGCCGTCGAGCTTGACACCGCCCTGGGCGATGGCGCGGCGGGCCTCTGAGCTCGAGACTCCGAAGGCTTGAGCCAGAAGCGCGGGCAGGTGCACCGTTCCGTTCGGGGCTTTCCACTGAAGCTCCTCGATCTCGGCCGGCAGCTCGTGGCGGACGAACTGACGATCGAACGACTCTTCGGCCGCGGCGGACGCGTCCTGCCCATGGAACCGCGCCACGATCTGCCGCGCGAGGGCACGCTTGGCGTCACGGGGTCCGAGGTCTGGCGGAGGTGGCGACCCGATCAGGAGCTGATACCAGGATGCAAGCGCCTCGTCGGGGATGCTCATCGTCTTGCCGTACATCTCGTCCGGCGGGTCTGTGACCCCGATGTAGTTACCAAGCGACTTTGACATCCGCTGCACGCCGTCGGTCCCGACAAGGATCGGCATCGTGAGGATCGCCTGCTCCGGCTGACCGTAATGGCGCTGAATGTCCCGGCCGAGCAGGAGGTTGAATTTCTGGTCGGTGCCGCCGAGCTCGACGTCGGCGCGCACCGCGACCGAGTCATACCCCTGAAGCAGCGGATACAGCAGCTCCAGAATCGAGATCGGCTCCCGCGCGGCGAACCGTTTCGAGAAGTCGTCACGCTCAAGCAGCTGCGCCACTGTCGCGGTGCGCGCCAGCGCAAACAGATCGGTGGCGGGCATGTCGAGCCACTCGCTGTTGAAGCGCACTTCCAGCCGCTCGCTATCGAGGACCGTGGAGGCCTGCTCCTGGAACGTGCGCGCGTTGGCATCGATCTCCACCGGGTCGAGCACGGGCCGCAGGTTTGACCGCCCGCTCGGATCGCCCACGCGCGCGGTGTAGTCGCCGATGATCAGGACGACCACGTGACCAAGATCCTGGAACTCGCGCAGCTTGCGCAACACCACCGTGTGCCCGAGGTGAATGTCAGGGGCGGTGGGATCGATTCCAAGCTTGACGCGCAGCGGTCTGTCCATCGCCAGCTTGCGCTCCAGTGCGCCCTCGGGAAGGCTGTCCACGGCGTCACGCGTGAGCCAGGCGGCCGCAGCGGCCGGATCGGGGGAGTCAGGAAGCGTCGACAACGGGCACGAAATATGGCGGATCGACGCCCGTGACGCCGAGCCCAGATCAGCCGGTGCCAAGGGGCCCCGATGCTAGACTGGCCCACCCCAAGGGAACCGTTGCCGCCGGGTCCCCAGGGTCTTAGCGGTCGTCCGGCCGGGCGGGTGATGACGCGACCGCTGTCCTCCGATCGCATGAGCGACGACGCAACAAACGAGATCAACAGAACTCCGCTCGCGCACGAGCCGGACAGCGATCGCTCCCCGTGGGCGGCAATAGCTGCGGCCGCGCCCGAGGCCCCACCCCACGCCGAGCCCGCGACTCGCTCCGAGCCGGAGGTCCCGCGCGAGCCAGATCCGGCGCCCCGGTCGGCTCCCGCCGACACGCCCCGCCGCCCATCACGGCGCGCTCGCGCCAAGACACCTCCGCAGGATGACGCCGCGCCCGGCGCCGAAAGTCCAACCCGTGCCAGGCGCGCGCCACGGACCGCCCGCGCCGCCCGCAGAGACGGTCCCGTTCGGGCGCGACTGGCCGCCGTCACGGTCGAACCAGAGGCCCCGCCGGCGCTCACTCCCGGAGGCCCTCCGCCCGGCCCTCCCGGGCCGCCCGGCCGAGGTCCCTGGCGGCGGCGTCGCTGGCGAGGCGGCGGGTCGAATGACGGTGACCGACCAGCGGGTCCGCGGCTGCGCAAACTCCGCCTCTTCCTGATCCTCACCGGCCTCGCCTTCCTGGCCCTGATCTCAACTGTCTTCGGGATGATGATGGCCGTCGCCTCCGACGTCCCGGAGCTCGAGAACCAGCAGCAGTACCGGGTCCAGGAGAACTCCTACCTCTACGACGATCACTGGAACCCGATCGGGATCTTCCAGGCCCCCGACCCCGAGGTGATCGACAGCTGGGACCGGATCTCCCCGACGATGATCAACGCGATCATCTCCGTCGAAGACCGGCGGTTCTGGACCGACCCGGGCGTAGACATCCGCGGTATCGCGCGGGCCTTCATCTCCGACGTGACCGGCGGCGCCACCCAGGGTGCGTCGACGATCACCGAGCAGTTCGTCAAGAACGCGCTCCAGGAACAGGGCAACCGCACCGTCTTCGAGAAGCTGCGCGAGGCAGCGCTCGCCTACCACCTCACGCGCAAGTGGAAGAAGGTGACGATCCTCGACCAGTACCTGAACTCGATCTATTTCGGTAACGGCGCCTACGGGGTGGAGTCGGCCGCGCGCGTGTACTTCGGCAAGGTCCACGGCTACGACCCGAACGCGCCGGCGGACGGGAACAAGAGCGGCTGCGGCGACTATCCGCTGCCTTCCTGCGCGTCGAAGCTTTATCCCTGGGAGTCGGCCCTGCTCGCGGGTATGGTCGCCAACCCGAGCGCGTTCAATCCGCTGGCGTTCCCAGCCGCAGCCACGGCACGCCGCGACCTCGTGCTCAAGGACATGCTCCTGCAGCACCTCATCACCACCGCGAAGTACGACCAGGGGCTTGCGGCGAAGGTGCCGAGCGCGTCCGACCTGCAACAGCCCCAGGAGCCACCAGCGGCCCCGTACTTCACCAGCTGGTTGCGGCCCCAGATCCTCGCGGCGATGGGCGTGAAACCAGGTGACTCACCCTCGGCGGCGGCGATCGCCGAGTACCGCGCCTACTACGGCGGCCTCCGGATCCGGACCACGCT
>DATKFF010000193.1:0-2130 GCA_035511595.1 Solirubrobacteraceae bacterium
TCCCATTCGTCTTACTCGCCGCGCGTTATCGATCGCCGGTTCTCAGCTCGCCTGCGTCGCGTCCCTTCTGGCCGTAATTCTCTACTCACTCCTCGTTCTCCGACCCGCCATGTCTTTCTCCCTTCTTTCAATCACCGTTCCACACCACTGCCGACCTTCACCTTTTTGCTGGTTTGGTGCCCGACCCCGTGCACATGAAGTGGGCGCGTGTCAGACACCGAAACAACCCGTCCGCCCAGGTTTCATCTGATCGCCGAGCCCGGATTCCGAGTCCGTGGTGAATCCGGGCGAAGTCCGGGTTGAATCCCGTCCCGCTGGCGCTCCATACGCGTTCGCCCCGTCCCCGCGCAGCCGCCGGCGCCACGCCCTCAAGGCGCGTCTGCGGCCGCGCTGCGCGCGCCCCTGTCGAGGCCGCGCTGACCGCGAGTCCGCCTCTGGCTCTCTGATCTCTCAGGTCGGCTCGGAGAGTCGAGCTGACTGCTCAACTGGCGGAGCCGTGGCGACCAGTCAAGCGGCCGCAGGCCGCGACCCCTTCATGTCAAGGCCGGTTGAAATGTGGGCCGGTTTCGCCGGTTGAAAAGTGGGCCACTTGTTGGGGGGCCGGTTGAAAATGCACCCCCTTCGCCGGTTGAAAACTGACCCCGCTGTCCGGCGGCGTGTGGAGCGAGGCGCGTAGCGCCGAGCGGAGCGCGCTGCCGGCGGCCGTTTTCGGCGGTGTGGGCTGCTTTCGGCGGTTTGCGCGGGAACTGGGCTCTGTGGTGGCTTCTGCGGCCGTGCGCCGGGTGGGTGCTTGTGTTTGGTCAGGCGATTTCGCCCGGTTTGGCGGCTGTTCTGGCGCCGAGGTCCTTGTCGCGCAGGCGGTAGCTGTCGCCCTTGAGGGAGAGGATCTCGGCGTGGTGCACGAGCCGGTCGATCATCGCGACGGCGGTTGTCTCGTCGCCGAAGATCTCGCCCCAGGCGGAGAACGGCTTGTTGGAGGTGACGATCAGGCTGGCGCGCTCGTAGCGGGCGGAGACGAGGCTGAACATGAGGTTCGCGGCTTCGGGGTCGAATGGGATGTAGCCGACCTCGTCGACGACGAGGAGTGGGATGAACGACAGGCGGCGCAGCTCGGCGTCGAGGGTGTTTTGGCGCTTGGCTTCGGCGAGCCGTGCGACCCATTCGGTGGCGCTCGCGAACGCGACGCGCTGCCCGGCCAGGCAGGCCCTGATCGAGACGGCGATCGCTAGGTGCGTCTTGCCGGTGCCGGGGGGCCCGAGCAGCACGACGTTTTCCTTGGCGTGCAGGAAGTCGAGCTGCCCGAGGTGCTCGATCACTTGTTTCTTGACCGAGCGCTGGAAGGTGAAGTCGAACTCCTCGAGCGTCTTGCGGGCGGGGAAGCGGGCCGCCTTGATGCGCGACTCCCCACCGTGGGAGTCACGCGAGGAGACCTCGCTGGAGAGCACTGCCTCCAGGAAGCGCTCGTGGGACCAGTCCTCCTCGCGGGCGCGCTGTGCGAGCCCTGGGAGCGCTCGTGCGGCTGCGGGCGCCTTCAGCGCACGGAACAGGTGCGAGAGCTCGGAGGTCTTGCTCACGCCGGGATTAGCTGGTCATAGCGCGACAGCGGGCGCTGCTCGACCTCGAGCTCGGGCCGCCGGCGCTGCCCGCGCAGCCGCTCCAGCGCCGCCTGGTGAGCGGGGTCGGTGAACGCGAGGCCGCCGGCGAACACGCGGACGTGGCGGCAGGCGAGCTCGCCGGTGTCGAGCGCGGCCGCGCTGATCTCGGCCTGGCTGGCACGGACCTCGATGCGCCGGCCGACCAGGCGCGGGTCAAGCGAATAGTCGTTGCGGTCAAAACGCAGATACGGCTGCGCTGCGACCCGCGTCACGAAGCGCCGGTCGGTATCTGCCGGGTCGGGCAGCGTCCGCATCCGCTCGTGCTCCTGCGCGAGGCGCTCGCAGACGACCGCGCGTGTCGAGCGGTGCACGCGCGCGTTGATCCGCTCACACCAGCGGTCCAGCTGGTCCTGGAAGTCGAGCGGGTTCGCGAACCGCCGGCCAGCCTCGAAGTTGCCGTGCAGAAAACGGTGGCTGCGCTCGAGCGCACCCTTGGCCTGACAGTCACCCGCATCGAGGATCACCCAGCCAAGCG
>DATKFF010000194.1:0-2438 GCA_035511595.1 Solirubrobacteraceae bacterium
AGCCGCTCGATCGCCTCACGATAAAGACTCTCGGCGGCCTCGTGGTCGCTGAGCAGCGCGCGAGAGCGGGCCTCGATGCCGAGCGCCCAATCGGTGCCACTAGCTCGGGTGCGGTCCGACAGCCGACGCAGCGCGTCGGCCGCAAGCTCGGGCTTGCCGGTGCGGACGGCTGCCTCGATTGACTCAACCAGTCCCCACGTGGAATACAGCACGTCGAGCGGGTATTCGGCGGCCTGGCGGGCCGAGGCGAGCGCCTCTTCGTAGCGACCGAGCCCGTTGTAGAGCAGCGCTTTCGCCCAGTGAATGATTGCTGGTCCTGCTCCCTCGCCGCGGGCCACCATCTCCTCGATGCTGGCGTCGATCAACCCCGAGAGGTCGGCTTCGCGGCCTCGCCTGGCGGCGACAATCAAGGCCGGATAGGGAGTGAAGAGGCTCCCGGTCGCTTCGGCGACTGCCCTCGCTTCCGCGACTAGCGACGCGGCCTGGGCGAGTTCTCCGGCGTGCTCGTGCAGGCCGATCCGCTGGTTCAGGCCCAGGAGGAGCACGGTGAGCGCACCCGCGTCACGGCAGAGCTGGACGTGGCGGGTGCAGAGCGCCTCCCAGCTGTCGTCGTCCCAAAGATCGATGGCCATGTGGCAGGCGAACCAGAGCCAGCGAAGACCTTCGTCGCGGGAGATGTCGTCGCCTCGGAAGGCGCTCACCGCCCGCCTGAGCATCGGGGTCCCGGCGGCGTGCCCGTCGATGGTCAACAGGTTCAGACCGTCCAGGAGAAGATCGGCCGCGCGTGGCGGTCCTGGCGAGCGGGGCGCGGCGCTTGCCGCCTTGGCAACTTCGCGCACCCCACCGCCGGGGTCCCGACGACCGGCGAACATGAGCGCTGCCCACCACGCATCCAGGTAGGTCTCGCGCGCGAGCCTCACGTCGAGCGGCTCGAGTCGGCTGGCGGCGTTAAGCAGCAGCGAGGGTGCCTCCCTGCCGCGGCTGACGACAAACGCGATCTGGGCGCGCAAGAGATCCACGCGGGCGTGCTCGAGCTCGTCGAGCGGTCCCGCCTCGGCGGTCGCGAGCAGCGCCAGTGCGCCGTCAGGGGCGCCGGCCAGGCTCTTGGCCTGCGCCGCCGCGACCGCGCGTTTCGCGCGACGGGAGGGCTCCGGGGTAAGGGCAACAGCACGCTCCAGGAACGCGGCGGCTGCGGCCAGTCCTCCCCGCGCCCGCGCGCGGCCGGCCGCGCGCTCGAGCTCGGTGGCGACGTGCTCGTCGAGGCCGGGCGTCGCTTGGGCACGATGCCAGGCGCGGCGATCGGGATCGATCTCAGGATCGGTCGCGTCGGCCAGCGCCCGATGCGCGCCCCGCCTCTCCTCGGCCGACGCGGCCCGATATATAGCCGAGCGGACCAACGGATGACGAAAAGTCACCCGCGTGCCGATCGTGACCAACCCGTCGGTGTCGGCGCCCGCCCGCGCCCCGATCCCGAGACGCGCGGCCGCCCGCCACAGCAGCACCGGGTCGCCGACCGGTTCGGCCGCCGCGACCAGCAATAGCCGCTGGGTCTCGGCCGGTAAGCGCGCAAACCGCCTCTGAAAGCTTTCTTCGATCCGCCCCGATAGGCCCGGCGCGTCCAGCAAACCGAACCCGCCCGCCAGCTGCGCCGGCGTCAACCCCCGCGGCAACTCCAACAACGCGAGCGGGTTGCCGCGCGTCTCCGCGACGAGCCGTTCGCGCACCCGCTCATCCAACGGCACCCGCAACGCCGACCCCAGCAGCGCGCGCGCGTCACGATCAGGCAGACCCTCAAGAGCTAGCTTTGGCAACCCCTCGAGCTCACCGCCTGGCTCACGCGTCACCAGCACCAGCGCTACCGACTCCGCCAACAGCCGCCGCGCTACGAACGCAAGCACCTCTCCCGAGGCCCGATCGAGCCACTGCGCGTCATCAACTAGGCACAGCAGTGGTTGTTCCTGGGCCACCTCCGCCAACATGCTCAGCACCGCCAGCCCGACCACAAACCGATCCGGCGCGTTTCCCGCACGCAACCCGAATGCCACCCCGAGTGCATCCCGCTGTGGGGCGGGCAGCCTGTCCAGGCGATCCAGCATCGGCGCGCACAACTGCTGCAGAGCTGCGAACGCAAGCTCCATCTCTGACTCCGCTGCGACCGCCCGCATCACGCGGAACCCGGCCGCGGAGTTGATTGCAGACTGCAGCAGCGCCGTCTTGCCAACCCCGGGCTCGCCGCTCACCACCAACACCCGGCTCTGCCCGCCCCGCACCTCCTCGAGCAGCCGCTCAACGGCCTTGCGCTCGGCGCGCCGGCCGTGCAACACCTCCGCCGGCCCCTCGGTGACCATGCCCGACCATACCGCGCCGTTGCGATCACGTCGACACCCCCCGTGACTACGAAATGTTCCGGTCGCAGACTACGCGAGGGGTGATTCGAG
>DATKFF010000195.1:0-6140 GCA_035511595.1 Solirubrobacteraceae bacterium
TCGACTGATCGCTCCGCGTGACCGGAACCGATCGCTCATTCCGCGTCGGGCTGCTCGGCCACGGGACGGTCGGCTCGGCGTTCGCGCGGCTCTTGCCCCAGCACGCCGACCGGATCGAGCTGATGACCGGCTACCGGCCAGAGCTGTCCGGAATCGTGACCACCCGCAGCGGCTCGTTCGACGAGCTGCTGGAGCGCTCTGACCTGATCGTCGAGCTGATGGGCGGGATCGAGCCGGCACGCGACTACGTGCTGCGCGCGATCGCGTCCGGCCGTCACGTGGTCACCGCCAACAAGCAGCTGCTCTCCCAGCACGGCGAGGAGCTCTGGGACGCCGCCCGCGACGGCGGCGTGCAGCTGCGGTTCGAGGGGGCCGTCGCCGGCGTCGTGCCGGTCATCCGGGTGCTCCAGGAGTCACTCGCGGGGGCGCGGATCGACCGCGTCCACGGAATCGTCAACGGGACCACCAACTTCATCCTCACCGAGATGGCGCGCACCGGGATGACGTTCGAGGAGGCGCTGGCCGAGGCGCAGCGGCTCGGGTATGCCGAGGCCGACCCGGCAGAGGACGTCGACGGCCGTGACGCGGCGGCGAAGATGGCGATCCTGGCGCGGCTCGCGTTCGACACGCCGGTGCACCTGGACCAGGTGCGCTACGAGGGGATCGAGCGGATCCAGCCCGACGACCTCGAGTACGCGCGGGAGCTCGGGCTGGAGCTGAAGCTGATCGGCACGGCCGAGCGGATCGGGGAGGGGCTGTCGGTTCGCGTGCACCCGGCGTTCCTGTATCCGGGCCACCCGCTCGCGTCGATCGGTGGGCCGTTCAACGCGGTCACCGTCGAGTCGGACGAGATCACCGAGATCACGATGTCCGGTCCCGGCGCCGGCGGCCCGCAGACCGCCAGCGCGGTGCTCGGCGACGTGATCAGCGCGATGATCCCGCCGGCCTCGACGCCGCCGACCAGCCAGCAGCTGGAGATCGTCGAGGACGTCGTCTCGGCGTTCTACCTGCACCTGGAGGTCGCCGACCAGCCGGGCGTGCTGGCGCAGGTCGCGCAGGTGCTCGCCGACGACGGCGTGTCGGTCAAGTCGGTCGTCCAGAAGGGCCTCGGGGAGCAGGCGCGGCTCGTGATGGTGCTCCACCCGGTGCTCGAGTCCCGGTTCGAGGCGGCCACCGAGCACCTCGCCCGGCTGGAGGTGCTGAGGGCCAGGCCGCGGGCGATCCGGGTGCTGGAGGAGGAGTTCAGCTAGGGTGCGCCGCCGTGCGCGCGATCGAGATCGTCGAGTTGAGCGGGCCCGACCACGCGCTGAAGCTGGTCGATCTGCCCGACCCCGAGCCGTCGCACATGCTGACCCCGGGCAGCGGGGTGATCGTCGACGTCCACGTCGCCGGCGTCTCGTTTCCCGAGGTGCTCCAAACCCGCGGCGAGTACCAGGTGAAGCCCCCGCTGCCGTTCGTGCCCGGGAGCGAGGTCGGCGGGGTCGTCCGCTCGGCGCCTGACGGCGCCGGCGTCAGCGAGGGCGACCGGGTCGCCGCGCTGTGCATGCTCGGCGGCTTCGCCGAGGTGGCGGTCGCTCCGGAGTTCCTGACCTTCAAGCTTCCCGACGAGCTCGACTTCGCGCAGGGCGCCGCGCTGATCTTGAACTACCACACCGCGTACTTCGCGCTGAAGCTGCGAGGCCGGCTCGCCGAGGGCGAGACGGTGCTCGTCCACGGCGCCGCGGGCGGCGTCGGCACCGCCTCGCTCCAGGTCGCCAAGGGCCTCGGCGCGCGGACGTTCGCGGTGGTCTCCAGCGACGAGAAGGAAGCCGTCGCGCGCGCGGCCGGCGCCGATGAGGTGCTCCGCTCCGACGGGCCGTGGAAGGACCAGGCCAAGGAGCTCTCCGGCGGCGGCGTCGACATCGTGCTCGATCCGGTCGGCGGCGATCGCTTCACCGACAGCCTCAGGTCGCTGGCCGAGGGTGGGCGCGCCGTCGTCGTCGGCTTCACCGGCGGCTCGATCCCTGAGGTTCGCGTAAACCGGCTGCTGCTCAGCAACCTCGAGGTGATCGGCGCGGGGTGGGGCGCCTATGTGATGTCCAAGCCGCAGCTGTGCCGGGAGATCGGCGCGGAGATCGCCGGGCTGATCGATCGCGGGTTCGTGCGCCCGATCGTCGGCGCCCGGTTCCCGTTCGAGCGGGCGGCCGACGCGCTCAAGCTGATCGACGAGCGCGGCGCCACCGGCAAGGTCGTGCTAGACGTCGTCTGAGCCGTTCGAGCCCGGCTCGAATGGATCGGGCGTGGCCTGCGCTCCGAGCATGAAGTGGACCTGGTCCTCGACGACGCCCGCGTCGAGCAGCTTGTCGTCGAGCAGCTCGGCGAGCGATTCATCCACGAACACGCGCGCGCCGGCCTCGTCGATCACCTGATCGGTGGCGGCTGGACCGCCGGTGACAGTGACCTGCAACTGCACTGCCGAGCCTACGTCCTCTCCGTCCGGCGGCGCGATCCTGACGCCGGCTCCGTCGGGGATCTCCGACGAGCTGAGGATGCCTTCAATCGCCGTGGAGGCGTTATCTGTCAGGGCGAGCATCGGCGCTCCTTCTGCGTTGGGTACAAGACGGGTAGTTACCCCCGCTCGCAAGAGTCGAAAAACGGCCGCTCTGACATGCTGCCGCCGATGCCCGGGATCATCGAGCGGTACCGCGACCGGCTTCCCTTCGCTCCCGACGACCCGGTCGTCTCGCTGGCGGAGGGCTCGACCCCACTGGTACCGGCGCCAAGGCTGTCGGAGCGCGCCGGAGCGGAGGTCTGGCTGAAGCTCGAGGGATCCAACCCGACGGGTTCGTTCAAGGACCGCGGAATGACGTGCGCGGTCTCGGCGGCCGTCCGCGAAGGCGCCGAGGCGATCGTCTGCGCCTCGACCGGGAACACCGCCGCGTCGGCCGCCGCGTACGCGGCGCGCGCCGGAGTGCGCGGCGCGGTGATCGTCCCCGAGGGCAAGATCGCGGCGGGCAAGCTCGCGCAGGCGCTGATGCACGGGGCGCGGGTGATCGCGCTGCGAGGAAACTTCGACGACGCGCTGAAGCTGGTCCGGGAGCTCGCCGCCCGCCACCCGATCTCGCTGGTCAACTCCGTCAACGAGTTCCGGCTTGAGGGGCAGAAGACCGGCGCGTTCGAGCTCGTCGACGAGCTCGGCGACGAGATCGACGCGGTCTGCCTGCCGGTCGGGAACGCTGGCAACATCACCGCCTACTGGCGGGGCTTCGAGGAGATCGGCTGCCGCCCGCGGATGCTCGGGTTCCAGGCCGCCGGGGCCGCGCCGCTGGTGCTCGGCAGGCCGGTCGAGCACCCCGAGACGATCGCCAGCGCGATCCGGATCGGCAACCCGGCGCGCTGGGAGGACGCGATGCGGGCGATGACGGCCTCCGGCGGGCAGATCAGCGCCGTGAGCGACGCGGAGATCCTCACCGCGTACCGGTTCCTCGCCGCCAGCGAGGGGGTCTTCTGCGAGCCCGCGTCGGCCGCCGGCGTCGCCGGGCTGCTGACGCACGGAGCGGGCGACGCCCGTCGAGTCGTGTGCGTGCTCACCGGCCACGGGCTCAAGGACCCGGAGGTCGCGCTCGAGAGCGCCGGCCGGGTCGTGCCGTGCGACCCGGAGCTGGGCGCCGTCGAGCGGGCGGTGCTGGGGTGAGCCTCCAGCGCCGGCGGCTGGTCCGCGTGCCCGCGTCCTCGGCGAACCTCGGCCCGGGCTTCGACGTGCTCGCCGCGGCGCTGTCGCTGCAGCTCGAGGTCGAGGTCCAGGAGACCGGCAGCTTTGCCGTCCACACCGAGCTCGATGTGCCGCGTGACCGAACCAATCTCGTGGTCCGCGGGTTCGAGCGGCTGCACCCGGCCGACTCGTTCGAGTTCACGATCTCCTCGGAGATCCCGCTGAGCGGCGGCCTCGGGTCGAGCGCCGCGGCGTTCGTCGCCGGGCTGCTGGCCGCCGACCACGTGTTCGAGCTCGATGCCGAAATCCTCGAACTGGCCGCCGAGCTCGAGGGCCACCCCGACAACGTCGCGGCCGCGCTCGAGGGCGGGTTCGTCGTCTGCGACGGAACCATGGTGCACCGGTTCGAGCCGCCGCTCGGGCTCGAGGCGGTGCTGGTCGTCCCCGAGCAGGGGGTCGCGACGCAGGCCGCGCGCGCGGCGTTGCCCGCGTCGGTGCCGCTCGCCGACGCGGTCTACAACGTCTCGCACGCGTCGACGCTGATCCTGGGGCTCGCGAGCGGCGATCTAGAGCTGATCGCGGCGGGCCTACACGACCGCCTGCACCAGCCCTACCGCGCGCACCTGTATCCGCGTTCGGCCGAGCTCGTCGAGCGGGCGCCGGCGATGGGCGCGCTCGGCGCGACGATCTCCGGCGCCGGCCCGGCGGTGCTCGTCTGGTGCCAGTACGAGCAGACCGGGCCGGTGGTCGCTGCGCTAGAGCGCGAGGTCCGGGGGTGGGCGAAGGTGATCCGCGCGCCGTTCGAGTCTCACGGGGCGGACGTCCGCGGGCTGTAGTGGCCCTTGAGCCGGCGCCTGCCTCGCGTTTGTGAGTCGGGCCCGTCGCGCTCCGCGAGCTTTTGCCGCAGCCAGTCCGCGTGCTGTTGCTGGACCTCGCGGGACAGCCGCGTGAAGTCGATGATCAACCTGAGCTGCTCGTCCGAGTAGCGCTCGAGGAAGCGCTCGGCGCTCTCCCGCATCGGCGCGCCCATCAGCTCCTCAATCTCCGCACGCGCCTTCTCGGTCAGCTCGACGAGGACCCGGCGGCGGTCGGACGGGTCTGCGACGCGACGCGCAATCCCCGCCCGCTCGAGCCGGTCGATCACCGCGGTGATCGCGCCGGTCGTGAGACGGCTCTCCCGCGCCAGGTCGCCCGCGCTCAGGCTCCCATGCTGATCGAGGATGTCGACGCACTTCGCGTCCGTCCGGTTGATGCCGAAGAACCGCGCGCCGATCTCGTCGACCTCGTCGGTGGCGCGCTGGCTGGCCCGCACCTCGTTGGCGAGCTCCCACATCAGCGCCTCGCGAGGGGAATCTGAAGAATTGCTTGACATCTAAAATTCTTAGTAACTAAGATACCAGCGTGCCAAGACAAATCCTATCCGGCGGAGGTGAAAGCATGGCGAAGGCGATCGAGGCCGACGGCCTCGTGAAGCGATACGGCAAGGAGGTGACCGCGCTCGACGGGCTCTCCTTCGCAGTCCAGGAAGGCACGGTCTTCGGGCTGCTCGGGCCCAACGGCGCCGGGAAGTCGACCGCGGTCAAGATCCTGACGACCCTGACCCAGCCCGACGCGGGTACCGCGTCGGTCGCGGGGATCGACGTCGTCGCGCAGCCCGACCGCGTGCGCCGCACGATCGGCGTCGTCGCCCAGGGCTCGGGCGTTGACATCCAGGCCACCGGGCGCGAGAACATCCGCCTCCAGGGCCACGTCTACGGCCTGCGCGGCGACGCGCTCGAGCGCCGCGCGCAGGAGCTGCTCGAACAGTTCGGGCTGGCCGAAGCGGCTGACCGGGTTGCGCGCGGGTACTCGGGCGGGATGCAGCGCCGCCTCGACATCGCGATGGCGCTCGTGCACGACCCGCAGGTGCTGTTCCTCGACGAGCCGACCACCGGGCTCGACCCGGAGGTTCGCGCCGAGATGTGGCAGCACATCTCGAGTCTCGCGAGGGGCCGCGGCAAGACCGTGCTGCTGACGACCCACTACCTGGAGGAGGCCGATCAGCTGGCGGCCCGGCTGGCGATCGTCGATCGCGGCAGGGTCGTCGCGCATGGCACCCCCGACGAGCTCAAGCGCGAGCTGCGCGGCGACGCGATCCACGTCGAGCTCGAGGAGGCCGTCAACGGCTCCGCGCACGGCGCGCTCGGCGGTCTCACGGGGATCCGCGACATCACGATCGACGGCCGGGCGTTGCGGGCCCGCGCCGACGATGGCGGGCGCGCGTTGCCGGCCGTGCTGCAGGCGCTCGAAGCGCACGGCGTCCCCGTGGCCTCCGTGCGGGTCGCGCGGCCGTCGCTGGACGACGTCTATCTCAGCTACACCGGCCGCACGTTCGACGCGGCCGAGGCCGAAGCGGAGGTGACAGCCCGATGACGATCGTTCGTCAGACCCTGTACATGACCGCTCGCCA
>DATKFF010000196.1:0-5831 GCA_035511595.1 Solirubrobacteraceae bacterium
CACCCGCTCACCGCCGCGTCGTCGACGCCGAGCGCTTTGACCTGCGCCCATGTCACGCGGCCCTTCTGCCGACCAGCCACGTCGGCCAGCCGAGCTTTGCTTCTCTGCCTTGTCATAGCTCAGGTGCGGCAGCATCGCGCGGGGCGGCGTCACGGAACAAGACATATGCGTCACAAGACGGCACCAGCCCGGCTGACGGCCAGGGCTCGCCCGACGGCCCGGCCAGGCCCGACCGAGCGTCCGGCCTAGCCCGCTCAGTATTTGATCCCGACGGGCAGCGGCTCGGCGCCCGCCAGGAAGAAGAACCAGACCACGAAGCCGAACAGGGCCACGCTGGCGCTGACGACGAGGACCACCTCGAGCACGAAGTGCCCCGGGTCGTCGAGGCCCCTGGAGACGCAGTTGGCGCGGTAGAAGTTCGAGAGCTTGGAGAGGACGCCGGCGACGAGCACGATCGTCAGCACCGCCCCTAGGAAGGCCGCGCCGATCGCAGCTCCCACCGAGGCCGTTTTTGCCTCTATCTGCGACCCGAGCCACAGCCACAGCAGCGGCGCGCCCACCCACAGAACCAGGCTGCCGACGAGCATGATCAGCAGCACCAGGAGCGCCCCCGTTCCCGTCCTGAGCGTGTCCTGCATCCGTCGGGGAGTTATCCGGGCCGGGGCACTGGTCCCCGACCCCCGGCTAACGGGCAACCCGACGAGAGCTTGACCTGCCACCACCCCATCAGCATCCCGATCAGCCCCAGCCGCGGCCTGACCTGCCAGACGCCGCAGCCTGGCTCACCGAGCTCGCTGCAGGGGATCCGGACGAAGCGATGCTTGCCGGGCTCGAGCAGTACCCGCTCGAGCAGCAACCGGTTGGCGGCCTGCACGTCGGCCCGCTCGCCGATCGTCACTCGGGCACGGCGAAGACGCTCCGCGAGCCCGTCGCGGACGCGCTCCAGCTCTCCGAGATCAAGCAGCCGCGGATCACGATGAGGCTCCGGCGGGGCCTGGTCGAGCCCACCCATCGGGTACGCCGTCACGAACGCGTCGGCCAGCTCCCGCTCGAGCCTCGCGATCTGAGCGCGCAGCGAGCGCCGCGCGGCGAACTCATCCTGCCCGACCCCCGGAATGGTCGCCGGGGGCATGACCTGCGGCGATCTGATCTGCTCGTCTAGAAGCTCCATCAAAGCCTCCTTAAGCCGGAGCCAAGCTTACCACCCGCCGTACCCCGTTTGAGGGTGCGCTACACGTGCGCCAGCACCTCGCCGCAGGTCCACAGCGCCTCCTCGATGTGGATCGCGGGAACGCCATCGACCCCTATCGCGAACAGCGAGATCCGTCGCGTCTTGGGCTCGGCGGCGTGGCCCGGCGCAAGCGGCCCGAACAGGAGCGCGTGCACGCTGCCGGAGTCGGCGACCACCAACCGCCCCTCGGGTAGCGGGGGCCCCACGGAGCCGAAGCGCTCGCCGGCCATCGTCGTGCGGATCCCGAGGCCACCCGCGTCGACCTGGTCGCCGTCGAGCGCCCAGACGGGCACACCGGTCTCGATCAGGCCAATCAGGAGCGCGTCGGCGAGCAGGTCACGGGAGCGGAACCCGCCTTGGAGCAGGCGCGCCACCGCGGCCTCCTCGCTGGGGATCCGGCTCGCGTCGGGATCCAAGCCGATCTGGCGGAAGAAGGCGCGGTACGCGTGGGGCACCGGCTGCGTCCGCATCGCCACGACGGTTGCACCGTGGAAGCGGTTGGACAGCGACCTCAGGCGCTGCTTGACCGCACGCGGGCTCGAGCGTCGGCTCGGCTCGAGCGTGAGCCACGCCAGCCGCAGCCCCGGGAACTCGGCCTTCAGCCGCGGCTCTACGAACCCCGGCGCCGCCGCGAGCTGCAGCTCCTCGCTCATCCCGCCGCGCTCGCGCGTGCCAGGAACCCGCGCACCGCGGCGCTCAGCGCCGTGCTGGAGTTCCAGTGCTCGCCGATCAGCCTGCGCGCCACGACGCCGCCACGATACGCCAGCTCCACGAGCGGGCACACCTCCACGCCGTAGAACGCCCCGACCCGGCCGTCCTCGTCGTAGGCCACCGGAATCGTCCAGCGGTGCCTGCGCACCGCGGCCGCGGCGGCGGCGTGCGAGGTCTTCACCGCGACCACCGCGAACCGCACCTTGGTCGCCGGGAATTCGCGTGAGACCGTCTGCAGCGCGGTCACTTCCCGCTCGCACGCCCCGGAGTTGGTGACGAAGAACCCCAGCACGAGGGGGGTTTGCTTGACGAGCAGGCACACGTTCAGCGCGCGCGGGTCGTGGCGGGCCGCCGAGCATGTCGGGTGCAGGTTGGCGGCGCCGTTCAGCGTCGACACCGCCAACGGGGCCGCGAAGCGGTCAAGCCGCTGGCCCGGCGGGATGCCGGCGGTCCCCGGCCGGCGGCTGGTGATGAACGCGACCGAGATGACGACGATCACCAGCAGGCCGAATAGCCCGATGAGCCGCTGGTAGCGGCGCGTGTCGACGACCGCGCGCGGCGGCGGGCGGCGGGCGGTTCGTGTGCTCCGGATCGCCCGGTCGGGGTCGAGCCGCCGCCGGGGCTCCCGCGGCGCGCGCGACTCGGGGCCGGTCTCCTCAGGAACCCCCTCGGGGTCTTCGCTCACGCGACCCGCGCGCGGCGGCGGAGCCGCGGGAACCCGTCCCTGGGCCACCGGGCGTCGCGGAGACGACCGGCCAGCTCCCGGCGCTCCGACAGCGCCAGCACTGCCGGCAGGACCAGCATGACGCCGGCGAGCGAGACGGATAGGTCGACGAGCGTCACGAACCCGAAGTCGCGCAGCATCGTGATGTTCGACAGGATCAGCACGCCGAAGCCCGCGATCGCGGTGATCCCGGACGCCAGCACGGCCGCCCCGGTGAAGCGGTAGGTACGCGACAGCGCGTCGGCCAGCTCGTAGCCGTCACGGCGCTCCTGGCGGAAGCGCTCGGACAGCAGCACGCTGAACTCGGTCGAGATCGCGATCACGAGCGTCCCCATCGCCGCCGACATCGGGTTCAGCGGGATCCCGATCAGGAACAGGATCAGCGCCGACCAGCCGGTGGCGAGCGCGATCGGGATCAGCGGTACGAGTGCCCGCTTCGGATTGCGGAAGACCGCCAGCAGCACGAGCCCGACGGCGATCAGCCCGGCCAGCAGCGTCAGCAGCCGCCGCCCCGCCGAGCTCAGGTCCGCGTTGGCCTGGGCGGCGAGCACCGGCAGCCCCGCCAGCTGCGCGGTGATCCCCGGCGGCGGGTGCAGCTGCGCGCGCATGTAGTCGATCACCCGCTGCTGGCGGGACAGCGGCATCAGCCGGATGCCGAATGCGAGCGTCGCCTCACGCCGGTCGCGCGTGATCACCGCCTGGGAGAAGTAGCCCGGAACCGCGTCGAGCAGGCCCGAGATCTGCGATGCGCTCAGGTTGGTGCACGCGGCGGTGCTCTGGGAGCCCGAGCAGAACAGGTCGGGCAGCGACAGCGCCGGGCACAGCGTCGCGTGCGAGCAGCCCTTCGTCTCCAGGTAGCCGTAGTGGGTCAGCAGCGTGTCCTCGTACTGGAGCATCCAGCCGATCGTCTTCGGGGTCGCGACGTTGCTCGAGTGGACGACGACGTCGAGCTCGCCCGAGACACCGGTGACGCGCTCGAGTGTGTGCAGGTCACGGAGCGCGGGCATGTTCGACGGGACGAGCTTGGTCACGTCGGACTGGACCGAGGTCTGGGTGTCGGCGACCCATCCGAGGACCGCCAGCAGCGCGCCGATCGCAAGCAGCCTGCCGGGGTTCCTGACGGCGGCGGCGAGCGCCCCGCTGCCGGCAGCCCTGAGGCGGCTCGGGCCGCCCGCGTGCAGCGGGCGTGCGGGCCACCGGGGCCGCAGCCGGTCACCCAGGTCGGCGAGGATGTCCCAAGCCCCGCGCAGCGAGGCGGCGAGCGCCGCGGGGACGTGCACGCCTGGCACGGCGACGCCGCGGTCGGCGAGCACGATCGCGGCCGCCCCGGCCGTGAACGCCAGCACGAGCGCGACCGCGATCCCGACGACCAGCAGCACCCCGAAAGCGCGCACCATC
The DNA here is from genome assembly GCA_035511595.1 of Solirubrobacteraceae bacterium. GTDB lineage: Bacteria > Actinomycetota > Thermoleophilia > Solirubrobacterales > Solirubrobacteraceae > Palsa-465. Next base: position 4,065 of record DATKFF010000196.1, read on the forward strand.
GGCACGGGCGAGAGCTGCAGCACCAGGAAGCCGGTACCGGTGGCGAGCGCGGCGGTCGCGATCGTCGGCGCGGCGGAGGTGGCGGCGGCAGCGATCGCGCGGACGGCCGGCAGCCGTTTGCCGGCCTGCGCGGCCCTCGCCTCCTGCGCCCGGGATTGGAACTGGATCGCATAGTCGACCGCGAGTCCGATCAGGATCGGCAGCACCGCGATCGAAGCGATCGTCAGCGTCCCGCCGAACAGCGCGATCAGCCCGAACGTGATTCCGCAGGCCGCCAGCGCGATCGCCAGCGGCAGCAGCCGGAGGCGGCCGCGGAAGACGATCATGAGCGTCGCCGCCATCACCACGAGCGCGGCGACGAGCAGCAGCACGATCGAGCTCGTGAGCGTCGACGCCAGGTCCGAGACCACCACCGGGACGCCGCTGACCGTGTACGTGCCGCCGTAGGAGAGCCGGAATTGAGGCATCCGGATCACGTGCCGGATCAGCGAGATCGCGCTCGCCTGCTGTGCCGAGCTGAGCGACGGCTTCAGGCGCACCTGGATCAGCGCCGAGTTGGCGGTCGGGAACAGGTAGCTGAAGCGCGCCTTGGGCTGATTTACGCCGCGCGTGGCGTCGAACACGACCTGGCGGATGAACGAGACGTCGTCGATCTGGACGGGCCCGGTCAGCCCCGACTGGAGCGCCAGCTGCGTGAGCGTCTGCTCCTGGTTTGCGAGCTCGAGCTGTCCCGCCGCTTTGGCGGCGGCGCCCGCCTGCTTGCGGCTCAGGTGCCTTGCAATCGCGAGCTCGTAGGCGGCCCGTTCATAGCGGAGCACCCCTTGCCGGACGGAGCCGAGCAGCTGCGCTTCCTGCTTGTTGACAGCGACGACGGCGCGGTTGAGGAACGTCCCGGGGCCGTAGACGACCTCGACCGCTCTTGACTTCCGCAGCCGTCCGCACGGACTGGACCACCCGCCGTAGGGCGGCTGGCTGGCTGGCGCCGAGGTGAAGGCGCCGAGCGAGGTGCTGGCGGCGAGCGTCTGGCCGGCCAGGCAGGCCTCGAGCTGGCTGGACGTCGCCAGGTCCTTGGTCTCGACAAGGTCGGTCAGCGGTTCGCGGATCAGGATCACGACCGCGTCGCCGCCGAAGTGCTGATGGTCATCGGCCGTCGCCTGCGCACTCGGCGTGGAGCCGGAGACGAACGTGTCGGCGCCGGCGTCGGTCTGCATGCCGAGCGCCAGCACGCCGCCGCCGATCGCCAGCGCGAGCGCAATCGATAGCGTCAGAACAGGCCTCCTGACGGCCGCTCCGACGACCCCCTCGAACCTCGCCTTCATGCGGTCAGGCTAACGCCGTTGCATGAAGGACGCGCCGCCTGAGGGTTGCGCTTCAGTTGAGAGATAGTGGGGCTCGGCGTCCCACCACTCAGTCCATCGTCAGCGGGCCTTCTGACTCCCCGGACAGGAACTGACGGATGAACGGGTTGTCGGAGTTGAGCATGTCCTCCGAGGGGCCCGCCTCGACGATCCGGCCCTTCCACAGCACGTTGATGTAGTCCGCCACCCGGCGCGCCGTGAGGATGTCGTGGGTGATCACGCAGAAGGTCGGCAGGTGCTGCTTCTGCTTGGCCTTGGCGTCCTCCATCGCATCGCGATGGATCTCCAGGATCAGCTCGCCGAGCAGCGCCGTGCGGACGGGGTCCAGACCCGAGTCGGGCTCGTCGAACAGGACGATGTCTGGCTCGAGCACGAGCGCGCGTGCGAACCCGGCGCGCTTGCGCATCCC
>DATKFF010000197.1:0-9250 GCA_035511595.1 Solirubrobacteraceae bacterium
AGGGGCAGGCATCGGCCACGGCGTGAAAGTGGCCTGCGCGGCCGATCCGGCCGTGATCGCTGAGCGGGCGTTCCGTGAGGAGCGCCCCGCCGTGCTCGCGACGCTGATCCGCCAGCTCGGAGACTTTCAGCTCGCCGAAGACGCGGTCCAGGACGCGTTCGCCGCGGCGATCGCGAGCTGGCCCCGTGACGGCGTGCCTTCCAGTCCCGGGGCGTGGATCACCGTCGCGGCGCGGCGCAAGGCGATCGACCGGCTGCGCCGCGATCGCTCCGTCGCGGACCGCGCCGAGCGGCTCGCCGAGCTCGCGCGGATCCACGCGCAGGAGCACATGCCGGAGCCGGTCGAGAGCGTGGTGCAGGACGATCGGCTGCGGCTGATCTTCACCTGCTGTCACCCCGCGCTGGCGATGCAGGCGCGGGTAGCGCTGACGCTGCGGACGCTCGGCGGCCTGAGCACGGCGGAGATCGCTCGCGCGTTCCTGGTGACCGAGGCGACGATGGCGCAACGGCTGGTGCGGGCCAAGCGGAAGATCGCGGACGCCCACATTCCCTACCGCGTGCCCGCCGACGAGGAACTGCCCGAGCGGATGCGCGGCGTGTTGGCCGTCCTGTACCTGATCTTCAACGAGGGCTACGACGCCTCGGAGGGAGACCGCCTCGTGCGGGGCGAGCTCTGCAGCGAAGCGGTCCGCCTCGCCCGGATGCTGGCGAGGCTGATGCCCGATGAGGCCGAGGTGGGAGGCCTGCTGGCGCTGATGCTGCTGCACGACTCCCGCCGCGCAGCCCGCGTCGACGAGCACGGGCGTTACCTGGGATTGGAGGACCAGGACCGGTCGCTGTGGGACCGTGGTCGGATCCGCGAAGGGCTGCGGGTGCTGGATCGCGCTCTTCACCTCGGGCGCCCCGGCCCGTACCAGATCCAGGCCGCGATAGCGGCCCTGCACGTCGACGCGCCGAGCTTCACCGAGACCGATTGGACGCAGATTGCCGCGCTGTATCGGGCGCTCGTGCAGTTCGGCCGCTCGCCCGTCGTCGAGCTGAACCGCGCGGTCGCCGTCGCCTTCGCCGAGGGCACCGACCAGGGCCTCGAGCTGCTGGCGCCGCTGCTGGATGACCCGAGCCTCGAGCGCTACCAGCCGCTGCACGCGGCGCACGCCGAGCTGCTTCGCCGGGCGGGTGACCGGGCGGGGGCCGCGGCGGCCTACGAGCGCGCGATCGCGTTGGCCGGCAACGCGGTCGAGCGCGCCGAGCTCGAGCGCCGCCTGGCTGGGGTGGCCGGCTAGTCGCCGCGGGCTAGCTTTTGCAGCTGGCGCCGGCGTGCGGGGTCGAGCGTCGACAGGCTGCGGGCGAAGTGAGCGAGCGCGACGTCGCCGAACTCGTCGACGAGCTCGCGGACCTCTGCCTGCGCGCGGCGCTCCTGATACTCGTCGCGCGTGAGCCGAGGCTCGTAGCTGTCCGCTCGGCCGTTCCGGGTGCGATCCAGCAGCCCTTTGTCGGCCAGCCGTCGCATCACGGTCATGTACGTCGTGTACGCGCGCGGCGGCTTTGCCTTGCGGTTCAGCGCCTCCATCACCTGCTTGACGTTCGTTTCCCCCTGCCGCCAGACCTCTTCCATGATCTCCGTCTCGAGCTCGTGAAGGGCGGGCGGCGCTGGCGTCGTTGCCGGCGTGCGTGATCTTGCCACACACCAGAGCATAGACGTCGACTCCGACGGGAGCGAGCGAGTTTCCGCTCGCTGCCGCCGGAGTGACCGATTTTCGCTACGGCTTGCTCGCCGTGCTCGCCGGCTCGATCCTGACCCGGGCACCGGACTGGCGGCGCGGGCGCCGGATCCGCCCGATCGCGCGCCATGTCAGCCCGAGGAAGGCGACGAGCGCGACGGTCGCCACCGCTTCGGAGATGATCGCGACCATGATCTCGAGCCGGTAGCCGTGCTCCATGAAGCCGAACAGCGGCGTCTGTTCGCTGATGAATAGAGCGATCAGCGAGGTCACCGCGACGCCGAGCCCGCCGAGCGCGGCGAGCGCGTCTACCGCCCGCCTCAACGGTCCCGCGTTTCGTGGGGCCGGGACGAGCAGATACAGCCCGAGGATCGTGGCGGCGATGAAGTTCAGGAAGAACAGCGTCCCGATTGTGGGGATCACGCGGTAGTCGGCCACGTAGTACTGCTGGATGTGGATCGCGCCGACTGCGAGCAGCGCGAGCGCCGATACGAGGCGCGCGGCCACGACGCCATAGCGCCGCGCGCGTGACTCGGCCGGTCCGGACTCGCGGGCCTCGTTCCTAGGGGTTGGTGAGATGACATGCAGGTGCATGGTTTTCCTTTCAGGCGAAGATGCTCGCGCCTCGCCGGTCCGGCGGTGGCGCATCGACCGCGTTACGAACGACTTCTCGTAGTACGGGTCTCTGAAGATTTAGACGCCGGGCCTGCTCGAACCTTCCCGTCCGCCGAGCGCGGGAGCCGCCCGCCTCCGGCTTGCCGCAAGCCACGCACCGGCGAGGACCAGCGCCGCCGGGATCGTCGCCAGCACGGCCACGCACGGCTGTGCCGAAAGGAACGGGACCGTGAGCGACGCGCTGCCGGCGGCGACGCTTCCGGCGAGCGCCCCGACGGCGGCGAGAAGCGCGAGCATCCCTGCGCCCGCCGCCACCAGCGCCGCCGGAAAGCGCCAATCCGGCGAGTCGCCGAGTAGGTTGTCAACACGCTCCGGATCGACGCCGGTCGCCACTCCGGGTCGGGCCGCATCGGAGAACGTGAGCATCGCGCGTGCCAGGGCCGCGCGATTGCCCGGCGCGGCGCTGATCGCCCCCTCATCGGCGCCCAGCTCGGCGAGCGTCTCTTGCCTGCGGCCGAGCTCGCCTAGCCCGGGCACGAAGAACATCGCCGCGGCGAGGACTCTGCCCGCGGCCAGCCGCAGCGGATCTCGACGGCGCGCGTGATGGCGCTCGTGCATGAGCACCGCGTCGAGCGCCGGCTCGTCGAGAATCGCGAGCGCTCCGCTGCTCACGTAGATGCGCGGTCGCATAAACCCCGCGCAGAACGCTCGCGGGCGCTGATCATCGATCACGAGCGCGTCCTTGAGCGGCTCCGGGGCGCCGGCCGCGAGCCTGCGAGCGAGGCGCCTCGACGCCGTCAACTCACGTGTGGCGGCGATCAGTGCGCGGGCGACGACAGCCAGGCCGACGGCCGCCAGCACGAGCACGACGATCGCACCGGCATTCGCCGTGGGATAGTCGAGCGTCTGGCCTAGGAACGAGATGTGATGGGACACGCGGGGCGTTACGCGCCAGGTCTCGATCAGCCGCAGCAGAACGAACGCGCAGGCGCCCAGGCCAAGCGCTCCGAGCATCGCCCAGGCCAAGGAGAGCTGCGCGGCGGCGCGGCCCGCGTTAAAGCCAGCTCCGGAGTCATCGCGCCCCGAGCCCTCGACCGGCCGGCTGTCAGTCGTGGCCGACACCCTGCCAGGGATCGTAAAGCACGCCTCGGGAAGCTTTCCCGGCGGCCGGCGTCGAGAACAATGAGATCTTCTACTAAGGACCGTCGTAGTCAGCCGATGAAGCTCAAGAGATCATCCCGCGCCGAGGCACAACGACAACTCGTCGACGCGGTCATCGACGGCTATGTCACCTGGCGGGAACAGACGCTGGCGCTCGACGGCGCCTACCGGCGCTGGAAGCACGCCTCCCGACCAGACCAGACCGCCGCGTTCGACGAGTACGTCTTCGCACTCGACCGTGAGGAGGAGGCCGCATCCGCGTACCGCCTCCTGGTCGAACAGGCCGGCGCCCTCACCCGCGGACGATAACCCCGGGCACCCGGCGAAGGCCCTCAAGCGCGCCGGCGCGACACAGGGCCATCGCGAGCCACACGCCGAGCGCCAGCACCGCCAGCACCATGATGCACGGGCGCGAGGAGACAATCGGAAGGTTGAGGCTGGCCTGGGCCGAAGCGATGCCGCTGGTCTGCCAGACGACGAGCACGATGCTCGAGAGCATCCCGACCGACCGTGTGAGCATCCGCCCGGGCACCCGCCAGCTGGCCGCCTGCCCAAGGAGTGAGTCCGCGCGCTCCGGGGAGATCCCGGCGACACCGGGAGCTGAGCTCTGCTCAAACACGAGCAGCGCGGAGGCCAGCGCGGCGACCCCTCCACGGGTTTCACGTACTGCCGCGTGGTCCGCGTGCAGCTCGGCCTCATCGGCGTAACGCTCCGATAGCGCGCGCAGGGCCGGGATGAAGAACAGCGCCTGGCCGAAGACCCGCCCGAACGCAAACCGGAGCGGGTCCCTCACGCGCCGATGGTGATGCTCGTGCGCGAGGACCGCATCGAGCTCGGGCGGGGTGAGCAGTTCGACCGTTCGCCGCGAGACGTAGACCTTCGGGCGCAGGTATCCCGCGCAGAACGCCTGAGGGGCCGGGTCGGCAATGACCCTGGCCGACCGGTGGCCGTCGAGCTCGCCGACGATCTGTAGGCGGGAGATGAACCGGCGGTAGGCGGTGCGCTGCTTGACGAACGCGACCAGGGCGATGCTCAGCGCCGTGGCTCCGAGGAACGCTGCCGTCAACAGCGCCCATTCGGCGCCGTTCAGTCTGGGATAGGAGAGGCGAACCCCGACAACGTCGACTCCGGCGGAAGAGGCTGCGACCCGGTGCACCGACCCGACGGCCGCAACGATCGCCGCGGCCGCGGCGCCGACGCCGGCGACGCCGAGCACCACCGCCAGCGTGAACACACGGCCGGGAGCCGCGCGAGGACTGTGGGTGTCACATGCCGCGAGCAAGGCGCTGAAGCGCACGCCGGCGCTGTGGATCCAGCTGTGCCATCTGGCGCGCGATGTGCGCGAGCGCGAGATCGCCGAACTGGTCGACCACCGACTCGACCTCGGCCTGGGCACGAAGCTCGGCGTACTGCTCGCGCGCATACACGGGCGTGTAGAAGTCCGTCTTTCCCTCTCGCCGGCGCTCGAGCAGCCCCTTTGAGTCGAGCCTGGCCATGATCGTCATGTAGGTCGTGTACGCCCGCTGCTTGGGGGCCTTTGCGTTTAGCGCCTCCATGACCTCGCGGACCGAGGCTTCGCCCCGGCTCCAGAGCTCGTCCATTACCTCGGCTTCGAGCTCGTGCAGCGCGGGCGGCGTGGGATGTTTGGTAGGTGTGCTCATTGGAATAATTACTATCGAGGATAGTAGCACTTCCGGCGGTGGCGCACAACCTGGCCCCGGATTGATGTCCTACATTGTGTAGTAGATCCTGCTACACTCCGTAGTAGATGTCGATGAGCCTCCTCCCATTCGCAGCCATCTCGCTCGAGGGGTCGGTGGCCGAGACCGCCGGCTCGCGCTCGTAGTGGCGATGGGCCGCCGGCCTCGAATCCGGCGAGCGACGCGCGCGCCGATCCACTGGAGCCGGTGGGTCGCGTTCATCGCGATCGGGCTGCTGTTCCTGGAGGTTCCCGCGGTGACGCACGTCCCTGCCAGGCTGATCGCGGGCTGCGCCGTGTGGATCGGGCTCGCGGCCGGGCTCGAGCTCCTGTCGGTGGTGGGCTTCATCGTGACCTTCAAGCTCGTGTTCGGTGCCGGGCTCGGGTGGCGCAAGAGCACCGAGGCGGCGCTCCGGGGGCTCGGAGCGAGCACCGTGCTTCCCGCGGGTGGGCTCGTCGGCCCGGCTCTCGGGGTGCGCGCGACGGACGACAAGCGCGTCGCGCTCTCACGGCTGTCCCGCTCGACGGTCACGTTCGTGATCCTCACCAACGCGGCCGGCGTGATCTTGCTGGCGGTGCTGGGTCTCGGCCTCTGGCTCGGCTTGGCACCCGGTCCCCACAGCGCCCTGCTCACGCTCCCGGCGAGCGGCGTGGCGCTCCTCCTGGTCGCGGCGGTGTGGGTCGTCGCCAGAGCCCCGAGGACGCGCTCGGCCAGCGACGCGGAATGCCCGCGGCGCGCGCACCGCCGGCTACTGGCAGCTAGCGCGGCCGCCGTCCGCGGAGGCGCCGCCGAATCCGTCCGACTGCTCGCCGGGCGAGACTGGAAGCTGCTCGGGGCGCTCGCCTACTACGCCTTCGATAACGCAGTCCTGTGGGCGGCGTTTGCGGCCTACGGACGGACTCCGCCGCTGACCGTGATCGTGATGGGTTATCTGGTCGGGTCACTGGGCGCCACGCTGCCGGTGCCCGCGGGACTTGGAGTCGTGGAGGGCGGACTCATCGGAGCGCTCGTCCTGTACGGCTCGCCAGCCGAGGCGGCGGCGGCCGCGGTGCTGCTCTACCGCGGCATCTCGCTGTCGCTTCCCGTCGCCCTCAGCGCGTACGCGTGGGGATTCGGGGGCTCACCCCGTCGTGCGACCGCCACTGCTAGGCCGCATAGTATGATGCCGCATCGCAGATGGCGAAGAAGCCCAAGTACACCTCAGAACGTCAGTTCCCGGGCGCCTTCGACGGTGAGACGGTCACGCGACGCCGCCTGATCGGCGGTGCCGCCAACGGCGTCGGCGCGATCGCCGCCGCCGCCTTCACCCTCCCGGCGCTGGCGTTTGCCATCGCTCCGGTGTTCGAGAGCTCGCCCGACACGTGGCAGAAAGTGGGCCCGGTTTCACGGTTCACCGACTCCAACTACCTGCCAGAGGTGATCACGATCGAGCCGGGGGTCGGGGAGGCCGGGCTGTCGATCGTCTACGTCCGGATCCACAACCTCGGCATCGACGGCCCGATCAAGGACCGCTACGACCGGGTGGTCGCGATCTCGTCGCGCTGCGCGCACGTCGGCTGCCCGGTGCGCTACGTGTCGGCCTCGCAGAGCTTCGTCTGCCCCTGCCACGGCGGCGTCTACGACTTCCGCGGGATCCGCACGGGAGGTCCCCCGCCCCGCCCGCTCGACCGCTTCTACACGCTGATCCAGGACGGCCAGGTGCTGATCGGACCGCGCTACAGCGTCAACAACGAGCTTCGGCGATTCTCGCCCCGTGACCCCGGCGAGCCGCTCGACGGCATCGGCCAGTACCTCTACCCCGCACGCCCCTCCACCCCGCCGGCGCCGCCCGGCGCCGCGTCCTAAGCGCCCCCGGCCGAACCTCCAGACCTCCGGCGCCGGTGGGCGGCGCCGGAGGAGGAGAGGACGAGGAGAGGACGATCCGGCGACTCAGTAGCCCAACCCGCCGCCGTTCGAGACGTTGCCGTTCGAGTTACTGGTTGCCGCCGGCTGCGGCGCTGTGGTGATCGCGGCACCGTTGCCGGAGAGCACGTACCAGCGGGCTCCGAACTCGTTCAGGTTCTGGCCGGCTACCTGTCCCGGGCTCTTGTCCCCGATGAAGTAGTAGAGGGGATGACCGTTATAGGTGACCTGCGGGACGCCCGCGGCGCCGGTGGTTGTGCCCACCTTTGACGCCTGGGCCCCACCGATCGCGATCGGCTTCGAGGCCGAGGTGAATGGCGGCCACACCGCCCGGCCCGCGGCCGACAGCGTGCTGACGTTCCCCTTGTCAGCGGCGAACAGATAGAGGGTGCGGCCCTGGTTGTCGGTCAGCGTGCCGCCGAGTGACGTCTGCCGCAGCGACACTCCCGGCGCCGCGGATAGAGCCTGGTTCTTCGCACCGCTGCTGGTGGCGATCACCGCGACAATGGCGGCGACTACCAGCACCACGATGGGTAGCGCGAGTCTGGAGTTCTTCATGCTTGCTCCTTCGAGCGAGTTGGTTTACAAGTGAGGACGCCCGTTCAGAGTTCGCCCTTCCCGAGATCTACGATTCTGTGTAGTAATCTGTTCGCCAATGGGCACCGCGGAACGCACGATCCTCCTGACGGGCGCCACCGGCTACGTCGGAGGCCGGCTGCTGCACCGGCTACAGGAGTCTCGATCCGACCACATCAGGTGCCTGACCCGGCGCCCCGGCGCGCTTGCGCCGCGCCCGTCGACGGCAGTCGAGGCCGTGGCCGGCGACCTGCTCGACCTCGACTCGGTCCGTCGCGCGATGCGGGGGGTGCACACCGCCTACTACCTGGTGCATTCGATGGACGCCTCGGGCGATTTCGACGAGCTCGACCGGGTCGCGGCGAGAAATTTTGCGCGGGCGGCACGCGAGGCTGGACTCGCCCGGATCGTGTATCTGGGCGGTCTCGGAGCCGGAGGCGGGCTCTCGTCGCACCTGGCCAGTCGGCAGGAGGTCGGCGAGATCCTGCGCGCCTCGGGGGTTCAGACGATCGAGTTCAGAGCCTCGATCGTGATCGGCTCGGGGAGCGCCTCGTACGAGATCGTGCGGGCGCTGGTCGAGACGCTTCCGGTGATGGTCACGCCTCGCTGGGTGGATACGGCCGCGCAGCCAATCGCGATCGAGGACGTGCTCGAGTACCTGCTCGCGGGGCTTGACATCGACGTACCGGGAAGCGAGGTCTTCGAGATCGGCGGGGCCGACCGCGTCACCTACGCCGAGGTGATTCGCGAGTACGCGCGCCAGCGGGGGCTGAGCAGGCGCCTGCTCCGCTCTCCGCTCGTGACGCCGCGGGCCTCACGCTTCTTCCTCGGTCGCGTGACGCCGGTCTACGGCCGGATCGCCGCCGCGATGGTCGAGAGCCTGCGCAACGAGACGGTGGTCAACTCGAGCGCGGCGCTCGCGTCGTTCCCGGTCAGGCCCCGCGGCCTGCGGGAGTCGATCGAGCGCGCGCTGGTCAACGAAGACCTGGAGTTCGCCGAGACGCGGTGGTCCGACGCGCTCCCGCCGCGGCGACCCGCGCGATGGCGCGGCACCGCCTTCGGCCGCAGGCTCGTGTCCTCGCACGTGATCGATGTCCCGCGCCCGCCCGAGCGCGCGTTCGGCGCGATCCAGCGGATCGGCGGCCGCACCGGGTGGTACGCCGCCGACTGGTTCTGGATGGCGCGCGGGCTGCTCGACCGGCTCAGGGGCGGTCCCGGGCTGCGACGCGGTCGCCCCGATCAGGTTTACCTGCGGGTTGGCGATCCGGTGGACTTCTGGCGGGTGGAGCGAGTGGAGGCCGGAAAGCTGCTGAGGCTGGCCGCCGAGATGCGAATTCCGGGCCGCCTGTGGCTGCAGTTCGAGGTCGACCCCGGCGAGCGGGGCGGTGCCCGCGTGCGCCAGACGACCGTGTTCGATCCCGCCGGGTACGTGGGCCTCGCCTACTGGTACCTGCTGTGCCCCGTCCACGAGCTCGTCTTCCGGAGCATGCTGCGCGGGATCGGCGACGCGATCGGCGCGCGTCCCGGCGAGCGCGATCCCTCAGGCGCCGACGACCAGAGCACGGCTGGCCAGCAG
>DATKFF010000198.1:0-10686 GCA_035511595.1 Solirubrobacteraceae bacterium
TTCGACGAACACTTCGGAAGCTTTGCGCGCGGCCACGCCCTCACCGTATCTAACCGCAACCCACGGGGCCCCCGGGTGTCTTAGGCGCGGGATGCGCAAGCTCGCTGTCATCGCCTCGCTCGCCGCGTCACTGGCGCTCGCTCCCGCGGCAAGCGCCGCTTCGAGCTTCTCCATCAACGGCGGGGGCGATGGCCACGGCATCGGCCTGAGCCAGTACGGGGCGTACGGCTATGCGCTGCACGGCAAGGACTACCGGTTCATCCTCGCTCACTACTACCAGGGGACCTCACTCGGGACCACAAACCCGAACCAGACGGTGCGGGTGCTGATCTCGACCGGGAGCGCCGCCTTCAGCGGCGCCACGGCGGCCGGCTCGCAGAAGCTGAAGGCGACCCACACCTACTCGGTGCGCGCGATGGCCGACGGAACGCTCCGGCTCTACGACCAGAACGGCAAGAAGGTCGGGGCGTTCCAGTCTCCGCTGCGGGTCACGGGACCGGCACCGCTCCAGCTCGCCGGTCGCGGTCCCTACCGCGGCGCGCTGGAGTTCCGCACCGTCCCCGGCGGCGTGCAGACGGTCGACGCGCTCGCGCTCGACGACTACGTCCGGGGAGTGGTCGCCGCCGAGATGCCATCGGGATGGTCCCCCGAGGCACTGAAGGCACAGGCGGTCGCGGCGCGGACCTACGCGATCACCACGAACGTCGGCGGCAACGGGTACGGGCTGTATTCGGACACGCGCTCCCAGGAGTACGGCGGCGTCGCGGCCGAGACCCCATCGACCGACGCGGCGGTCGCGGCGACCCGGGGCCAGATCGTCACCTACAACGGGGTCCCGGCCACGACCTTCTTCTTCTCCAGCTCCGGCGGCTATACCGAGGACATCCAGAACGTGTGGCTTGGCTCGACTCCCGAGCCATGGCTCCGCGGAGTGTCCGACCCCTACGACGGCGCCGGCGGCAATCCCTATCACCATTGGTCCTACCAGCTGAACCTCGCCTCCGCCGCGCATGACCTGGGGTCGCTCGTGAAGGGATCCCTGGTGGGGATCCAGGTGACGAGCCGCGGCGTCTCACCGCGGGTGATCGGCGCCCAGGTGGTCGGGACGGGTGGCCGGACCAACGTCACCGGCCCGCAGCTTCAGAGCATCTTCGGCCTGCCGTCCACCTACATGACGTTCTCGACCATCTCGGCGACGCCGGGCGCTCCGTCGACGTCGGGAGGGCAGGCACCGAAGCGCACGTGGCTGGAGAAGGTCAGGGCCGCGATCGTCGCGCTGGCCCGGCCGCCTCGGGGACTCCACGGCAGCGTCTTCCCGGCCCGGAAGGGCGCTCCGATCACGATCCAGCGGAGCACGGCGCGAGGCTGGCGGACGGCCGCCCACGCCCGCCTCGCCGCGGGCGGGCGGTACTCGGTCCGGCTCCGGCGGGCCGGGAGCTACCGGATCGTCTACCACGGCGTTCCGGGACCGCGGATCAACGTCGGCTGAGCCCGTCTAGGCTCCGCGGGCGATGCCCGGCCCGCTGCTCGCCGTCGACGCGCCATTCCTCCTGTACCGCTCGTTCTTCGCGCTGCCGGACTCGATCAAGGGTGCCGACGGTCACTCGGTGAACGCACTGCTCGGGTCGGCCAACGCGCTGCTGCGGATCGCCGCGGACCGCGGCCCGCGCACGATCGTCCTGTGCTTCGGCGCGGAGGCCGCGCACTACCGCACGGAGCTTTACCCGGCCTACCACGCGACCCGGCCGCCCGTGCCCGATGAGCTCGCGTGGCAGTTCGAGCAGGCGCCGGAGTTCTTCGCCGGTTTCGGGTGGTCGCAGGAGACCTCGGCCGGCCTCGAGGCGGATGACCTGCTCGGCTCGCTCGCCCACGTGGAGGTGGCCGCCGGGGGCCAGACGCTGATCGTGACCGGCGACCGCGACATGTACCAGTGCGTTGGCGAGCACGTGAGCGTGCTCTACCTGAAGTCGGGCATCAGCGGCTTCGAGGAGGTCGACCCGGCGGAGGTGCAACGCCGCTACGGGATCGCCCCCGAGCTCGTACCCGACTTCATCGCGCTGCGCGGCGACCCGTCCGACGGGTTGCCGGGCGCGCCGGGCGTTGGCCCGAAAACGGCGGCCGAGCTGCTCGAGCGCCACGGCTCGCTGGACGGAGCGATCGCGGCGGCGGCGGACGAGCGGCCGCGGATCGCCGCGGCGCTGACCGAGTCAGCGGACGAGCTGCGGGCGTTCCGTGAGATCGCGACGCTCCAGATGGTCGACGTCCCCCGCCCGCCGGATCGCGCGACCGACCTCGAGGGCGGTGCGGCGCAGGCGCGACGGCTCGGCCTGAATCGACTCGCCGAGCGGCTCGAGGCCGCGGAGAGCGTCAACGACCTGTAGAAGGCGTGCGGTTAGCGCCGTCTGCGTTTCGTCGTTGCTCGCATCACGTGGCGCTTACGCGACGTGCGGCGGCTGGCGCGCTTCTTGGCTTTCCTGGGCTTGCGCTTGAGCTTCGGCTTTGACTTCGCCTTCGCCTTCGGCTTCGGCTTCGGCTTCGGCTTCGAGACGGTCCCGTTCTGCGCCGGCGCGGAGGAGGCGGGTTGGCTGCCGCTCGGCTGGGCTCCGCCATTACCGGCCGATCCGGACGCGCCCGAGCTCGAACCGCTCCCCCCACCCGAGCTCGTGCTCCCCATACTCTCGGCGTCGATGCAGGTCGGCTCTCCGACCGTGTAGTTGCTGTTGGTCGCTCCGGTGTCCTGGTCGGCGATGAACCCGAGGCCGGTGACCTGGCCGTTGATGCCGTCGGCGGTGTAGGCGCCGGGCTGGCTCAGGACGTCGCCGAGCTTCGGCGAGCCGACGTCGGACAGCGGCACGTCGACCTCGATCGCGCCGTTCTGGCCGGAGCCGAAGCTCCCGGTCGCCTTGCTGTTCGCGTTCGGGTTGAACTGATAGTTGGTCGTGCCCTGGGTGGTCGTGACGGTTTCGGTGCCGTCCGCATAGGTGACGTTCCCGGAGCTGTCGACCTGCACGTCGACCCCGTACGTGGTCGGGCTGGTCGCGCCGGCCGGGGTGTAGCTCCAGAAGAACTCGTAGTCGAGGTAGTTCGAGCCGGTCGGGATCGTCTTTGACAGGTTCCGGATGTTCATCACGACACGGAGCTCGGTGTGGTCCGGGGTGAGCCCGAGCGTGCCCTGCACGAGGTCGAGCTGGTCGTCCTGCTGGCCGGTGAACCCGTCGGGCGCGTCCGCGCTCGGGTCATAGAAGACGTAGGTGCACGACGGGCCGCTCGGGACGGTGGCGAGGATCGGCGGCGGATCCTGACCGGTGGGCTGCGCTCCCCCGACCGGCGAGGTATCGCCGGGGGTCCCGCTCGCGTCCGCGATCAGGTTCTTGAGGTTCGGGGTGCCCCAGCCGCTCGGGAAATCCCAGCCCGGGCCGGCCGGCAGCGGGTTCGCGCCGACGGTGACGTCGTTGAAGTCGTCCGCGGTGCTGGCGCCCTGCGCGAGCTTGTAGATCAGCGGGTTTGCGAACCCGAGCGAGTGGCCCGCGGTGAGCGTCTGAGGATCGACCGCGTCGTGGTGCGCCTGCACCCGGGCCCACATACCCAGCCACAGCGGTGAGGCGAGACTCGTCCCGCCCTCGGAGAAGTGGTCGGTCATGTAGCCCGACTCGCTGCAGGTACCGGCGGAACCGCACGTGCCCGGGTCGGTGGAGACCGTCGTGTGCGCAGCTCCGTTGGCGTCGTAGCCGCAGTTCGGCTCGGCCGGATTCTCGCCCGCGGCCTGGCTGTCGGGGCAGAAGTCGACCATGTCGTAGCCGTTGGCCTGGACGGGCGAGGTGCGCGGGTCGTAGCCGCCCGGGAGGTAGACGTCGCCGATCTTGTGGTCGATCGAGATCGTGACGTCGCCGCTTTCGGCGGACACGTCGGCGACGCCGCGACACAGCTGACCCGGCGAGTACGCGTTGCCGGCGCTGTCGGTGGCGCAGACGTTGCTCTCGAGCAGCGGGCTCGCGCCATTCTGGTACGGCGGCTGCGCGACGAAGTGGCTCGGGCCGCCGCCGGTGTGATCCCACGCCCGCTCGAACTGGCGGCTGCCGTTGGGCTGGGTGTAGAGGATCGTGCCGCCGACGCCGACCGCGTTGGGGTCGACCGACGGGTACTCGGTGGTGGGGATCGGCCCGTACTGGATCCCATTCTCGGACACGGCGAGCGAACAGCCGGCGCCCGTGTCGCCGGTCGACGCGAACAGCGTCCGCCCCTCCATCGCCGCCTGGATCAGCAGCGCCTCGTCCTGCGTCTGGGCGTAGCCGAGCAACGTGTGCAGGGCGGGGTTGTCCTCGCACGCG
This sequence comes from Solirubrobacteraceae bacterium, assembly GCA_035511595.1. Classification (GTDB taxonomy): domain Bacteria; phylum Actinomycetota; class Thermoleophilia; order Solirubrobacterales; family Solirubrobacteraceae; genus Palsa-465. Next base: position 4,329 of record DATKFF010000198.1, read on the forward strand.
CCGAGCGATGCGCTCGCCTGCAGCGGGCCCTGCGGGTCGTTGACCCAGGTGCCGATCGCTCCGGTGAGCTCGGTCAGCGCGAGGCTCGAGCCGAAGTACATCCGCAGCTGCGAGACGTCGGGAGCCATGCCGGTGGACGACTGGCTGTCGAGCTCCCACTCGATCCGCCCGCTGTCGTCGAGCGTCCCCTCGCTCGGCACCGTCTCGCCGGGGTCGGTGTGGTAGACCTGAACGGGCACCTGGGGCAGGCTGCGCGTCTTCTCGAACTCACGCAGCGCCGCGATCACGTCCTGGGTCTGGCCTTCGCCGATGATGCCGATCGTCTGTCCCTGGCCGAGGTCGTCGCCCGGCATCTCGTAGGCCTTCCACAGATCCTGCGGCGACAGCAGGCCGGTGCAGGCGGTGCCGGATGGGTCGCACTGGGTCTGTGTGCCCGGTGTCTGCGGCGTCGCAGGGCCGGACACCGGGAGCTTGGCCAGGACCTGCTTCTCCCTGCTGGTCAGCGGCGCGGGGGTCGGCGATGCCGCCTTTGGCGAGCTCTGTAGGTCCGCGAGATGGAAGCGGTCGAAGTTCTCGAGGCCCAGCACGGCGGCGATCCCAAGGCCGCTTGGGACTCGCGGGTTCCGGAGGTTGGCGAAGAAGCGAAGCCCGCGCGCTGAGCGGAACGAGTCGATCCGGACCCCGAACGTCGACTCGACCTGCGCGACGGTCCCGTACAGCTCGACGTAGTCGCCGAGGACGCTCGGGTTCACGAGCTGGAGTCCGTGCGAGGTCCCGAACGCCCGGATCGCGTTGACGCGGGCGAGCGGAGCTCCGTAGCGCTGCTGGTAGTCCGCCGGAGTGAGGAAGTGGTGGTAGGTCGGGCTGTGCGGGTTGTACATCGCCCACTCGGCCCGGTAGAGCGCGGCCAGGTTGCGCTGAACGGTGATCGCGACGACGACCTTCTTGCTCGCCGCCACGGGGCCGAGGTCCCGCGCCCGGTTCAGGCCGGCGACGACCTCCCCGTTCAGCACCTCGGGCCGTGGCGCGCCTCCGTACGCCGGCGCCGCGAGGCCGACCGCCAGCAGCCCTCCGGCCAGCGCCAGACATCCCTGCCTGAACATCCCCCTGATGGATCGCATCGCTCGTATAACGAGCGCGCGCGCGATTACTTTCAACGCGCGCGATGCCTGGACCGGCGCGACCCGCGGCGTTAGAGTCGGCCCATGTCGCGGGCAGCCTGGGGTGGCCTTCTGTCGGTCGTGGCTGCATCGGCCGGAGTCGCGCTCGCGGTCGCGGTGGGGAGCGCCGGCGCGGACACACGAGCCTCGACCTCCACGACGCTCGGAAGCACGACAGGCACGCCGAGCCAGAACATATGCGTGGCCTCGATCAACTGCACGTACGTGCCGTTCAGCTCGGCCGCGGACCCCGAGCTTGATGTGCCATTCGATGGGACGGTGACGAGCTTCTCGGTCAACTCGGGCAGCGCGACAGGAGCGGTCGAGCTGCGGGTCCTCCGCCCCGCGGCCAACGGTCGGTTCACGGGCGCCGGCACGAGCCCCGCGGAGTCGCTGGCAGGTGGGGCGCAGACGTTCACCGTTTCGCTCCCGGTCAAGGCTGGCGATGTGCTGGCGCTCGACAACTAGACCAGCGCGCTGTTATTCGACACCTCGAGCGCGACCGCGGTGACGGCGTACTACGAGACGCCTGCGCTCGCCGACGGGACGACCGCAGCACCGAATCGGCGCAGCGATTATCGCCTGCTCCTGAGCGCTGTCGTGAACTCGTCCGGCACCACCCCGACCACCACCGGCACCACGACCACGACTGGCACGAACGGGACCACAACGGTCTTCGAGACGTTGCCGGCCCCGCCGGTGATCGGGAATCCGACCCAGTCGCACAGCGTCTGGCGTGAGGGGACCAAGCTCGCGTCGTTCGCGCGCGGCCAGCGGCCACCGGTCGGGACGACGTTCGCGTTCGGCCTCGGCGCCGCTGCCAAGGTCACATTCGCCTTCCGGCAGCACCTGGGTCGCCGCACTGTTCCCGCGGGAACGCTCTCCTTCACGGGTCACCCCGGCACCGACCGGCTGTTCTTCCAGGGGAGGCTCTCGCGCTCGAAGAAGCTGAGGAAGGGCCGCTACACGGTCACGATCACGGCGGCGAACGGCGCCGGGAGCTCCCGCCCCGTGTCACTCAACTTCACGATCACGGCGTGAACTTGACCGTGATCACATCCCCGTCGGCGACGACGTAGTCCCGTCCCTCCAGGCGCAGCGTGCCGCGGTCGCGTGCGCCCGCGTAGCCGCCTGCGTCGACCAGCTCGCTCCAGGGGACCACCTCGGCGCGCACGAACCCGCGCTGGATGTCGGAGTGGATCATCCCCGCGGCGTGCCACACGTATAGTCCGCGGCGCAGGTGCCACGATTGCGCCGGCTTGTCCTCGCCGGCGGTGAAGAACGCGATCAGGTCGAGCAGCGAGAACGCGCCCCGGATCACGGCGTCGAGCCCCGATTCGCTCAGCCCAAGCTCGGCCCGCATCGCGGCTGCCTCGTCGGGATCGAGCTCGGCGAGCTCCGCCTGGAGCCGCGCCGAGACCGCCACCGTGGCCGCGCCCTGGGTGCGAGCGTAGTCGGCGAGCGCCGGAGGGACCTCGTCAGAGCCCTCATCGACGTTGGCCACATACAGGACCGGCTTGGCGCTCAGCGGCTGGAGCAGCGCGACGGCGTCGGGGGCGTCGGCCGGCGGCGGCACGGTCCGCGCCGGACGTCCTGCCTGGAGCGCCTCGATCAGCTGTCTCAGCCACCGCTCCTCGGCGATCGCGTGCCGGTCGCCGGTCTTCGCCGTCCGTGAGACGCGCTCGAGCCGGCGCTCGGCCTGCTCGAGGTCGGCGTAGATCAGCTCGGTCTCGATCGTCTCGACGTCCGCCAGCGGGTCGACCCGTCCGTCGGGGTGGACCACGTTCGGGTCGTGGTGGACGCGGACCACGTGGACGATCGCGTCGGTCTCACGGATGTTGGCCAGGAACTTGTTGCCGAGGCCCTCGCCTCGGTGCGCGCCGGCGACCAAACCGGCGATGTCGTGGAACGTGATGGTGTCCGGCACCACCTTCGAGGCCCGTACCGTCCGCGCGACCGCGTCGAGGCGCTCGTCGGCGACCGGGACGACCGCCACGTTGGGCTCGATCGTCGTGAACGGATAGTTGGCCGCTTCTGCGGCGACCCCGGTCAGGGCCGAGAACAGCGACGACTTGCCGGCGTTCGGTAGTCCGACGATCCCGACCTTCACCGCGGCCAGACCTCAGCGATCGCCGTCCCGAGCGCCGCCCCCGCAAGCACGTCGCTCGGGTAATGGACCCCGAGATAGGGCCGACTGGCCGCGAACGCCGTCGCCGCCGCGTAGAGCGCCCAGCTTGGGACGAGCCCGCCGTAGGCCACGGCGGCCGCGAACGAGGTGGTGGCATGCGCGCTGGGAAACGACAGCCGTGAGACCGTCGGCGTCAGCGGCGGGAGCCCGTCGAGCTCGGGCCGGTGGCGCCGGACGGTGACCTTGACCGCGTAATTGAGGGCGTACGCTGAAGCGACGATCCGCACGCCCCGCAGCCACGAGCGACGGCGGCCGGGATCCTGGCTCAGAGCCGCCCCGGCGAGACCGAGCCCCAGCCAGCAGGCAGCGTGCTCGCCGGTGCGCGAGTACAGGCCGACCGCCCGCTCGGCCCAGCGCGGATGGCCGCGAGTGCGGGCAGCGAGCAGCGCCCTCCGATCGAGGCGGGTCAGGGACACGGGCAGCACTGTACGCAGCGGGAACAAATCCTCGTCGCAAGCGTCTTCCCCGTAGGCAAACTATGAAGCGTCGTAGTAAAACCGCTCTCCTCGCCGCGCTGACGAGCATCGGGCTCGCCGCCTGCGGGGCCGCCGCGACGGGCTCGATTACGGCGCGTCCCGCCGCGACCTTGGCGCACTGGTCGACGCTGATGCCGGTCCACCGCCCGCTCGACGTCGTCGCGCGCGCGGACGGGTCGGCGATCGTGGCGGCCTCGGGCAAGCTGTTTCTGCTGACGCCGTCCGGGGCGCTGACGCGATTCGCGCCGGCGTACACCAGCCCCGGCGGCGAGGAGCCGTACATCGCCACGCCGCAAGCCGGTCACACCGGAACCAGCTACGGGCTGGGTTCGGTCTACGCGATCCGGCTGCAGCAGGGCCGGGGGATCACCAAGATCAGCGCCACGGGACAGGTGAGCCGCTTCGCGACGATCACCTCGCCTGGGCTGATCGACGGGATCGCGTTCGACCAGACCGGCGGCTTCGGTCACCGCCTGCTGGTGACGATAAACCACGGTCTGACGACCACGGTCGACGCGATCGATTCCCACGGCGCGATCAGCACGCTCACGACCGATGCGCCGCGGGTCGAGGGCGGGATCGCGATCGCACCGTCGAGTTTCGGCCGCTTCGCGGGCGACCTGATCGCGCCGGACGAGCAGGGCGGACGGATCTTTGCGATCACCCCGCAAGGCCGGAGCATCCTGGTCGCCAACTCCGGACTCCCACACGGTGGCGACATCGGGGTCGAGAGCGAGGCGTTCGTCCCGAACAACACCCACGCGCAGGCGCTGCTCGCCGACCGCCTGACGCCGGGCAACCGCCACCCCGGCGACGACGTGCTGCTAGCGCTCAGCCACGCACAGTTGACCGCCGCCGGCGTGCACCCGTTCGACCTACTGGTGGCGAGCGAGGGGGGCGCGCTGACAGACGACGTCCGCTGCGGTCCGGCCAGCTGCCAGGTGCACCACGTCGCAAACGGCCCGGCGATCGCTCACGCCGAGGGCCACATCGCGTTCCGTTAGAGCCGGGGCCCGCTCAGGACCCGAAGCCGACCCGGTGCTCCTCGTCCTCGACGAGCACGTAGACGACCCTCGAGAGGTCGAGCGCGGCGGTGCCTTCCTCGAAGCGGACGTCCTGCCAGCCATCCGAGCCGAGCGCGTCGCGGAGCTTGGCGAGCTCGCCGGCCCCGATCCGGCCGCTCATCACCTGACTTCCGAGGAACCCGATCGACACCTTCAGTGGCTTGTCGTCTGCCATCAGTGACCCTCCTCGGCCGGCTGCACGATCTCAGTTAGGACTCCCCCGGTCGATCCGGGGTGAACGAACGCCACGCGGGACCCGCGGATCCCGGTGCGAGCCTGCTCGTCGATCAGCCTGATTCCCGCCTGCGCGAGCGCGCTCAGGGTCTGCTCGACGTCGTCGACCCGGTAGGCGACGTGGTGCAGCCCGGGCCCGCGTCGCGCCAGGAACTTACCCACGGCGGTGTCGGGGCCGAGCGGCTGCAGCAGCTCGATGTGGCCATCGCCGACGTCGAGCAGCGCCGCCTCCACGCCCTGGTCGATGACCGTCTCGCGGTGCACGAGCGGCATCTTCAGGGAGTCCCGATAAATCGACAGCGCCGCGTCGATGTCCTCGACGGCGACGCCGACATGGTCGATCGTCGACAGCACGGCCGGGAGGTTACAGAGGGCGTCCGGGCGCTAGGAGCGCCGCCGCTGCGGGGGCGCCGGGTTGAGCGCGGTCGCCGCTGCCACCGACAGCTCGCCGATCCTGCGTGGTGCGGCGGGCGGGGTGTCGCCCAGGATCCGCTCGATGTCGGCGCGCTCCAGGACCTCGTTGGTCAGCAGCGTGCCGGCCAGCTGGTCGAGCTGCTTGCGGTGGGAGTCGAGCGTCGCAAGCGCCGCCCGGAACGCCTCGTCGGCGAGCTCACGGACCTCAGCGTCGCGGACCCGCCGGGTGGCCTCGGCGGCGCCGTCGCTCGAGGCCCGCAGCGCGCCGGAGCCGGTCCCCATCGCGTACTCGTGGACCATCGAATGGGCGATCTCGGCGACCCGGCGCAGGTCGTCGGCCGCGCCGGTCGTGATCGACCCGAACACGAGTTGCTCGGCGGCGCGACCTCCGAGCAGCATTGTCATGAAGTCGATCAGCTCCTCACGGGTCTTCAGGTAGCGGTCCTCCTCGGGGAGGTTCAGCGTGTAGCCGAGCGCCCGGCCGCGGGGGACGATCGAGATCCGGTGGACGGGATCGACCGACGGCAGCAGCTCGCCGGTGAGCGCGTGGCCGGCCTCGTGGTAAGCGACCACGCGTTTCTCGTGGTCGGTCAGCGCCCGCCGCGACTGCATCCCCGCGACGACCCGCTCGAGCGCCGAGTCGAAATCGGCCATCTCGACCACGGATGCGTCGCGTCGCGCCGCGGAGATCGCGGCCTCGTTGCAGATGTTTGCGAGGTCGGCTCCGGTCAGCCCCGACGTCTGGCGTGCCAGCAGCGTGAAGTCGACGCCGTCGGCCACCGGTTTGTTGCGGGTGTGGACCCGGAAGATTCGCTCGCGGCC
>DATKFF010000199.1:0-3732 GCA_035511595.1 Solirubrobacteraceae bacterium
CAGCGATACGGGCAGGGCACGCTGACGAAGGTCGCGGCCGTGTACGACCGGCCGTTCTGGCGCGACAATGGTTTGAATGGGACGGCGGTCGACACCGGCGGCCCGGTGAGCGCGACGTTCGACGACTCGCCGCCCGATGCGAGCAGCAGCCGCGGGCCTGGGATCATCTTCGGGTTCGTCGGCGGGGACAACGCGCGTTCCTACGCGAACATGTCACCGGCGGCTCGAAAGGCGGCGGTGCTCAATCAGTACGCCAACTTCTTCCAGTCCCAGGAGGCCCTGAACGCGCGTAACTTCTTCGAGACCAGCTGGTGTGGCGAGGCGTGGACCAGGGGCTGCCCTGTGGGGATTCCCAGCAACGGGACGCTGCTCGCCTACGGGCCCTGGATCAGGCAGCCGATCGGGAGGCTCCACTGGGCGGGGACGGAGACGTCCAACTACTGGAACGGGTATATGGACGGCGCAGTGCGCTCGGGCGAGCGCGCCGCGACAGAAGTTCTCGCCGAGCTATAGCGTCCGGCCCCTGATGCCAACCGTCCGTGAAGCAACGTTCGAGCTGTTCCGTGCCCACGGGATGACGACGATCTTCGGCAACCCGGGCTCCACCGAGCTGCCGATGCTTGCCGAGTTCCCGGACGACTTCACCTATGTGCTCGGGCTGCAGGAGCTGGCGGTCGTGGGAATGGCTGACGGCTTTGCGCAGGCCACCGGCCGTCCAACGCATGTCAACCTCCACACCGCCCCGGGCGTCGGCAACGCCGTCGGCGGGATCTTCAACGCGCATGCGAACAAGTCGCCGCTGGTGATCACGGCGGGCCAGCAGGTCCGCCCACAGATCATGATCGAGGCGAACCTGACCAATCGCGACCCGACCGTCGGGCCACAGCCGCACGTCAAGTGGGCGCACGAGCCGGCCCGCGCACAGGATGTCCCGGGCGCGCTCGCGCGGGCGATCATGCACGCGACGCTGCCGCCCCGCGGGCCCGCGTTCGTCTCGATCCCGATGGACGACTGGGGCGCGGACGCCGACGCGGACCGCGCGGTGAATGCGACTCGCCGGGTCGTGAGCGGACGCGCTGCGCCTGACCCGGCTGCGCTCGCACGGCTCGCGGCCGCGGTCGAGGCGGCCGGCAACCCGGTGCTTGTCGCGGGCCCCGACATCGACGCCAGCGGCGGCTGGGACGCCGCGATCGCGCTGGCGGAGAAGCAGCGGCTTGCGGTCTGGGCGTCGCCGGCGACCGGTGGCAACAGGCTCGGCTTCCCGGAATCCCATCCGCAGTTCCTGGGGATCCTGCCGCCCGCGATCGGACCGATCTCGGAGACGCTCAAGGGCCACGATCTGGTGCTGGTGGTGGGTTCCTCGGTCTTCCCCTACTACCCCTACATCCCGGGTCCGCTGTTGCCCGAGGGTGCGACGCTCACCGTGATCACCAGCGATCCGGCCGAGGCGGCCCGCGCCCCGATGGGTGACGCGATCCTCGGCGACGTCGGACTCGCCTTGCAGCAGCTGGTCGAGCTCGTAGGAGAATCCGACCGCTCGGCTCCCGATCCCCGGCCCGCTCCCGGTGACCCGCCAGAAGCCGATCCGATGAGCGGCTCGCAGGCGATGGCAGCACTGGCCGACGTCTGGCCGGAGGACGGGATCGCCGTCCTGGAGGCGCCCTCGAGCACCATGGCCATGCGCAACCGGCTCCGGCTCTCGCGACCCGGGAGCTACTACTTCGGCGCCAGCGGCGGCCTCGGTTTCGGGATCTCGGCCGCGGTGGGCGTGCAGCTCGCGCAACCCTCTCGGCCGGTCGTGTGCGTGCTCGGCGAGGGATCCGCCCAGTACGGGATCACCGCGCTGTGGACCGCGGTCGCCTACAAGCTGCCCGTCACGTTCCTGGTGCTGCGCAACAGCGAGTACATGATCCTCAAGGCGTTCGCGGCGCTCGAGCAGGTCGAGGGCGCTCCCGGCCTCGATCTTCCCGCGCTCGACACCGCCGCCGTCGCGCGCGGGTATGGGGTGCAGTCCACCGACGTCGCCGATCGTGGGCAGCTGACCGAGGCGCTGCGCGACGCGATCGCAGCCGAGGACGGGCCTCGGCTCGTGCAGGTGCCGGTCGCTTCAGGCATGTGGATGGAGTAGGGGAGACGCAGGCGGGTCTCTGCGACAGCTGCCGCCACCAGCAGGTGGTGCGCAACACGCGCCGCTCGGTGTTCTCGCTCTGTTTGCGCTCACGCGATGAGCCGGACCGCTTCCCGCGTTACCCGCGGCTGCCCGTCCTCGCGTGTCCGGGCTACGAGCGGGGCGAGCCAGGCGATCCGCCCGGCGGCGCTACTGCGGCGGCATCGGACTGAGCGTCATCACGGTGCTGCCTGCCTGCGACTGCTCGGTCTGCTCGGAGAACAGTCCGTGGGCGGTGATGATGCTGACCAGCTCAGCCTCTGGGGCGTTCGGCATCTGCGAGACGGTGGGCGGCAGGTCCTCGGGGAGCGTCGCCCGCAGCGGGTGTGAGAGCCACGGGGTCAGCTCGGCGCGATCGAACGCCAGCGCGATATCGAGCGGCCTGGTGGTGGTCTTCTCCTGGGGCTTCGCGCAGATCCCGGTGCATCCCTGGACGGTGTGACCGGGGGGGAGGATCGCCACGACCGACTGGATCGAGCCCAGGTACTTGAAGGTGTAGAGCGCCAGCTCGAGCGCCTCCCGGCGGAGCAGTAGCAGCCGGTTCGACGAGGGTTGGCCGACGCCGATCGAGCAGTCCTTGCTGGCGACCCCGCAGAGGTTGTAGACGATCGTGCTGCTCGCTGGCAGCGGCACGAGCGAGCCCGAGCTGCCGGATGCGGGGATCGCCACCTGCAGCGGGTTCGACGGGTTGTTGAGGTTCACGGCGGTGATCACCGCCAGCTGCTCCGCGGGCGTGGCGCGGTAGTAGGGCGCGACGAAGTCCGCGATCTCCTGGGCGCCGGCCAGCCCCGTGTCCGCGGGCTGCCACGCCGACCAGCTGCCACCGCTGGTGATGACCCGCGTGGTGGAAGCGGACAGCGCAACCGCCGCCACGAGCGAGGCTGCGCCGAGCGCGAACAGTCCGGCGACCATCCAGCGGAACCTGCCCGCGTGGCGGATTCGCGGCGCGGACTCGAGCTTGCGTGGTGGCCCGAGCTCGGCCGCCGGCCCGACCGGACGGTCAGCGACGTGCTCGTGCGGCGATCTCATACCGGCGGCCAGGTCCGCTCCTCGAGCAGGTTGACCTCCGGGCGGGTCAGGGAGACGCTGTCGAGCAACTCCACGACCTCGTCGCCGTGCATCTCCTTGCGCTGGATCAGCTTCTCGGCTACCTGCTCGACACTTTCACGGTTGGCGGCGATCGTGACGTAGGCCGTCAGGTAGGCCTGTCCGAGCAGCGCGGAAACCGCCTTGCGCTTGTCGCGGTCGCCGAGCACCGCCCCGATCGGGTTCTGCTCGAACGGCCCGCCCGTTCCGGCGCGATTCATGATCTGCACGCCGATGTCCTCGAATCGCCGCAGCAGCTTCTCACGCTCCTCGGCCTCTTCGTCGGCCGACGCGAAGCGGCCGTTCAGGTCGATTGGGTTCGGCCCCATCGCGCACATCCCGACCATCCACGCGGCGCGCGCGGTTGCGCTCATCACATCGCCACCGACCCCGGTGGAGTTTTCGCCGTAGAAGACGTGCTCGGCGGCCATCGCGCCCAGCGTCCAGACGAGCTTTGAGAACTCCTCGCTGCGCCACGA
>DATKFF010000200.1:0-6941 GCA_035511595.1 Solirubrobacteraceae bacterium
GCCAGTGCCGATCAGCTGACCGACGCGGACGTTGTTGAAGCTCACGTAGTTCGCCGTACCCGCCGGGGCGCCGAGCGTGAGCCGGTCGTAGTCGACCACCGCGACGCCGTGCGCCTTGGCGTACCGCTGAACGGTCACGCCCGTGCCCGAGTCCTCCGGGTCGATCAGCAGGACCGTCGCGCCGTTTGTGATGTCGCTCTGCGCGTCGGTCACGAACGTCGAGTCGCTGCCGAGCGCGTTCTGGACGATCATGTCCGAGCTCGGCAGCCCTGCCTTCGCCGCCGCCTGCTTGAGGTACGGCGCGTCGAACTCCACGTAACGCGTCGAGCTCGTGGTGTCGGGCAGGATCGCGGCGATCTTGCCGTGACCGGCCTTCGCCAGCGAGGCCAGCGAGGCCATCGCCGAGAAGTTGTTCGTAAACGATGTTGCCGAGATCGTCGGCGTTGCGGACGACGAGCTCGTGGAGCTCGCAGTCGTGCTCGATGACGAGGACGAACTGCCGCACGCAGCGACCAGTCCGCCTACGCCCACCGCGAGCACCGCGGCGCGTATCCATCGGAACTTCAGCATCGCACCTTCCTCTCCTTTGTCGGTTCCTTCAACTTGTTCCCGCCATTCGCGAGGCCCCCGCCCCTCTCCTGCGTACGCTCGCAAACCCCGGAGTCGGTGTCCAATCGCGTTAACGGAGCGCCAATCTCCGGCCCGCTTGTCCTGCATCTGGAAGCAATCATCGGGCGCCCGCCACCGCGGCATCGACGCCGAGCGCCGCTGGGGCGGCGGTCTGGGTCGCGAACCGAGCCGTGTCTGACAGCACAAGCGCCAGCGCGCCGGCCACCGAGGCATGGTCCTCCAGAGAGGACAGCTCGACTCGCACCGGCGACCCAAATGGCACCGACTGAACCGCCCGCCGCACGGGCTCGAGCAGCAACTCGCCGAGCATCGCTATCTCTCCGCCCAGGACGATCACGGACGGGTCAAAGAGCAGCGCGAGGGTCGAGACCGCCTGCCCCAGGACCTCGGCGCCGCGCTGGATCAGACCCGGAAGCTGGGGCGAGATCTCCTGCGGGTGCGCCACCAGGTCACGCAGATCGAGCCGGTTGCCCGATTCGACCCCGAGCCTGCGGATCAGCCCCTCGCCGCCGACGTACATCTCGAGACAGCCGCGCTGGCCGCACCAGCAAAGGTCGCCGTGCGGATCGACCGTCACGTGACCCAGCTCGCCGGCGCAGCCCTCGGCACCGTGGTGGATCTCGCCGTCGATCACGATCCCGAGCCCAACCCGGCTCGCGATCTTGATGTAGAGCAGCGTCTTCGCGCCGCGGGCGTTGCCCCACGCCCATTCCCCGAGCGCCCCTAGGTTGGCGTCGTTCTCGACCGCGACCGGAATATCCCAGCGCCGGGCGACCTGGGAGGCCAGCTCGGGTCCGTTCCACCCGCCGAGCACGCCGGGAACCATCATCCGCCCGGTATCGGGGGCGATCGGCGCCGCGATGCTGATTGCGGCGCCGACAAGCTGGCCGGGATCGGCCTCGGCCTCGACCAGCGTTTCCTCGATCGAGCGCAGGACCGTCCTGACGCCGTCGTTGGCGCTGTGCCCGTGCGGCAGCGCGACCCACCGGTCCGCCAGCACCCGACGCGACAGATCGCCGACCGCGACGGCCACGTGCCGCACACCGACGTCGACGCCGATCGCCAGCCCGGCGGATCGGTTCAGCATGATCGCCGCCGGCGGGCGGCCGAAGCCAACGGCTTCGGCCGGCCTTCGCTCCGAGACAAGTCCCTGGGAGCGCATCTCCCCGACGAGGCTCGAGATCGTGGCTCGCGACAGCCCGGTGGCGTCCATCAGCTGCGCGCGCGTCGCCGATCCTCCGCGCCGCAACACGTCCACGATGCTCGCCCGGTTAGCGGCCTTGATCGCGCCGCTGGTCGGCTGTGTTTTGCGCTCCACCTCAATCCTCCGTCGTGCTGGCGACACTCTGACCGGAGGATCCCGCTTCCGTCAATAGTTCGACAGAACTTTGAGTTCTGTCGAACCGTCGGCTAATCCCCGAGCAGCCGAGCGCCGGCCGCCGGGCTCACCTCGATCGCACCGTCCGGCGCCCGCGCGCCGGGCGCCAGCAGGCCGAGCACGTGCCCTCCGAACCCTCCCCCCAGGACCCGGGCGCCGAGCGCGCCGGAGTGCTTCAGCCGCGCGACCGCCGCTTCGACCGCAGGCGTCGAGACCTCGTAATCGTCGCGGAGGCTGACGTGGGCGGCGTCGAGCAGGCGGCCGAGCGACACGAAGTCCCGACGCGCGAGCGCGGCGACCGCCTCGTCGACCCGCGCGTTCGCCGTGACGACGTGGCGGACGCGCCGGTTCAGCGGGTCCGGGAGCCGCCCGGCTGCCTCGAGCGTGGCGTCGCGAAGGCTCGGGATGCCGAGCAGCTCGCAGGCTCGCGCACACTCCGCGCGCCGCCGGTTGTAGCCCGAGGCCGCGTTGCCGCGGCGCTCGCCCGAATCGAGCGTAACCAGCTGGTGCCCGTGCAGCTCGAGCTGCACCGGGCGGACCTCGAGCGAGCGGAAGTCGATCCGCAGCGCCCGCCCCTCCTCCCCGTACAGGGACGCGAGCTGGTCGAGCAGTCCCGTGCGCGCCCCGAACCACTCGTTCTCGATCCGCGAGCAGAGCTTCGCCAGCTCGGTCCGATCGAACGGCGCCGCCCTGCTCAGCGCGATCAGCGCGAGCGTGAGCGCGACCTGTAGCGCCGCCGACGAGGACAGCCCAGCGCCGCGCGGGACGGTTCCCGTGATCTTGACGATGGCCCCGGGCACCTCGACGCCGGCCGCTGACAGCTCCCCGACGGCGCCGCGGACGAACGCCCGCCAGCCCCGGACGCGCCGCGGATGGCGGACGTCGAAGCTGTCACCGGCACGGAGGTCGACGGCGTGCGCGGTGAGCCGGGTGCCGGCCGTCGCGGTGGCGGTCACGCTAACGCCGGGTCCAATCGCGAACGGCAGCGCGAGCCCCTGGTTGTAATCGGTGTGCTCGCCGATCAGGTTGACCCGACCGGGAGCGAACGCGGTGACGGAGCGCGGCAACGTTCCACCGCGCGCTAAGGCGCGAGCCGCTCGATCTCCCAACCGTGATCGCCGCGCCTGTACCGCAGGCGGTCGTGGAGGCGGTCATCACGGTGCTGCCAGAACTCGAGCGTCTCGGCCTCGAGCCGGAAGCCGCCCCAGTTCTCCGGGATGGGCAGCTCCGCGCCTTCGTGGGCCGCCGCGAGCTCTGCAACCCGCCGCTCGAGCGCCGCGCGGTTCTCGACCGGCGCGCTCTGCGGCGACGCGAGCGCGCTCAGCTGACTGCCGCGCGGGCGGCTGCGCACATACGCGGCGCTCTCCTGTGCGCTCAGGCGGCTGACCGGGCCCTCGATCCGCACCTGGCGGCCGAGCGGGTCCCAGTAGAAGAGCAGCGCTGCGCGCGGATTCGCCGATAGCTCCTCGCCCTTGCGGCTCTCGTAGTTGGAGTAGAACACGAACCCGTCGGGGTGGGTGGGTCCCCATTGCTTGACCAGCAGCATCCGCACGGATGGCCTGCCGACGGCGGTCGCGGTCGCCAGCGCGGCGGCCTCCGGAAGCCGCACGCCGGCCGCGCGCGCATCCTGAAACCAGGTCTCGAACTGTCTGAACGGGTCGGGATCAACGTCGTCCTCGAGCAGCGGGCGGGCAAACGCCGGCGTCTCGGCGGGCATGAAGAAGCCGAACATCCGCTCGGCGTCGATCCGCCAGTAGACCGGCCCCGAGTCGAGGAACTCCTCCCAGTTGGCCCCATAGCGCGGCACGTATACCTCCAACAACGTCCGCCTGAAGTCAGAGTTCTCCTCGGCACGGACGTCGACCGGAACGGCGCGGCCGTGGACCGAGACGGCCAGCTCCTCGCCGCGGGTGTACGCAGCGCTCACCTGCGGGCGGGCGGCCACGTGCCGAGCGCGTACCGAATCCGGCGAGGAGCCGAAATGGAAGACGCCGCGGTAGAAGATCCCGTCCACCGGCCCGACGACCGGGCGCCCGTCAGCGGTGACCGTCGCCAGCGCCAGCACGCATACCCCGGTGAGCTGATCGCAGAGGCCTTCGGCGGTCAGCCGCCGCTCCGGCGTATGGATGCTCAGCAGGTGCGCGCCGGCGCCCGCGTAGCTGTGGTCGAGCAGCTCCTGCAGGCGCGCGAGGTCATCGGGCCGCTCGTGCATCTAGGCCACGGCGGCGGCGACCGCGGCGGCGAACTGCTCGACGTCCTCGCGGGTCGTGTCCCACGAGCACATCCAGCGGACCTCGTCCGCGCGCTCGTCCCAGACGTAGAAGTCGTATTCGCGCTGCAGCGACGCGATCGCGTCGGCGCTCGGCAGCTGCGCGAACACCGCGTTGGCCTCGACCGGCCGGGTGATCCTGACGCCACCGATCGCCTCGACCCGCTCGGCCAGAATCGCCGCCATCGCGTTGGCATTGGCCGCGCACCGCAGCCACAGCTCGTCGCTCAGGAGCGCGTCGAGCTGCGCGGCTAGGAACCGCATCTTCGACGCAAGCTGCATCGACTGCTTGCGGATGTACAGGAACCCATCGTCCAGGCCGGCGCTGAGGAACACGACGGCCTCCGCTCCGAGCAGGCCGTTCTTGGTGCCCCCGAATGAGACTACGTCGACGCCGACGTCGGTTGTCAGCTCGCGCAGCGAGACGCCGAGGGCGGCCGCGGCGTTCGACAGCCGGGCGCCGTCCACGTGGATCAGCAGCCCGTGGCCGTGCGCGAGCTCGGCCAGCGCGCCCAGCTCATCGGTCGTGTACACGGTGCCGAGCTCGGTGCACTGCGATACCGAGACCACCCGTGGCTGGACCGCGTGCTCGTCGCCGACCCGGGCGATCAGCGGCTCGACCAGCGCCGGTGTGAGCTTGCCGTCTTCGGTCGCGGCGGCGAGCAGCTTCACCCCCGCGATCGCCTCTGGCGCCCCGCACTCATCGACGTTCAGATGCGCCGACTGTGCGCAGATCACCGCATGCCACGGCCGGCACGTCGCTCGCAGCGACAGCACGTTGGCGGCCGTCCCGCCCCACACCGGATACGCGCGCGCATGAGCGCCGAAGTGCTCGTGGAATCGCTCGGCGACCGACTGCGTGAGCTCGTCGTGCCCGTAGCCGTAGGCATGGCCGACGTTCGCGCGGGCGATCGCCGCCAGCACGTCCGGGTGGATCGTCGCCGCGTTGTCGGAGGCAAAGCCGCGCCGGGCA
The DNA here is from genome assembly GCA_035511595.1 of Solirubrobacteraceae bacterium. GTDB lineage: Bacteria > Actinomycetota > Thermoleophilia > Solirubrobacterales > Solirubrobacteraceae > Palsa-465. The sequence goes on from DATKFF010000200.1 coordinate 5,251, forward strand.
CTCACTGCGGCGCGAGCTTAGCCTTCAGCGTGGCGTAGAAGATCGACAGCGGGAACTCGTCTTCCAGTACCAGGTCGACGTACGGCCGCGGGTCGGGGAGCTCGGGCAGCTCGCGAACCGGCGCCGCCCACCGCGAGCCTGACGCCGGCGGGACGTTGGCGCTGATCAGGTCGTGCGCCGCCGCCCAATGCTGGAGCTTGGTGCGATCGATGCCCGCCCGGTAGAGGCCCTCGATCTGCTCGCGGAGCGCCGTCACGCCGTCGCCGACCCGCTCCCACTCGACCGTCAGCTGGTTGTCCGCCCAGTGCAAGTAGCCGTTGCGATGCAGGAACGCGAACAGCAGCTGTCCGCCGAGGCCGTCGTAGTTACGCACCCGCGGACCGGTGATCGGGAAGCGCAGCAGCCGGTCGAGCAGGATCGCGTACTGGACGTAGCGGCCGAACGCGACGCCGCCGCGCTCGAGCGCGAGCGCCTCGGCGAACGCGGTCAGGTCGCAGCGCAGCTCCTCGAGCGAGTACATCCAGTACGGGGACCGCTGGCGGACCATGAACGGGTCGAACGGCAGCTCTCCGTGGCTGTGCGTGCGGTCGTGGATCAGGTCCCAGAGGACGTAGGCCTGCTCGGAGATCGCCGGGCTGGCGAGCATCGTCGCGGCGTCGGGCGGCAGGTTCAGCGCCAGCAGGTCGGCGGCGGCGCCGGCGACCCGCCGGAGCCGGCCGGCTTCTCGATCGCAGAAGATCGCGCCGAAGTTGTTGACCGCGCGGTCGGCGACCGACACCGTCTCCGGGAACAGCGTCGCGCACTCTGAGTCGTACCCCCGTGTGCCGTCGACCAGCTGGACTGGGACGAACTTGGGGTTGTCGTAGCGTCGGCGCTCGAGCTCCGCGATCCAATCGGGCCACGGCACCCGCACGCGGAGCGCTTCGAAGCACGTGTCGCGGGAGCCGTTCTGCTTGTACATCGGGAACACGACGAGGTGCTCGATCCGTTGGGGGCGGTGGCGCTCGGGACGGAACGCCGCGAGCGCGCGCCCGAAGTCGGGCTTGCCGAAGCCGGCGGCCTCCCATGCGCTCAGGTCCGCGCGTACCGCCTCGAGGTAGTCGGCCTGATGCGGATAACGCGGCGCGAGCTCCTCGACCGCCGAGACGATCGCTCGCACGTGCCGCGCGGCCACTGCCGCGTCCCCCGCGAGCGATCCATCGGGCCCCTGGAGCAGCGCCAGCGCATCGATTTCGTCGCGAAGCGCGGCCCACGCGGCGTCCGCGGCGGGGCGCGCGCGCGGCCCGTCGGGACTGGTGCCAGCCGCCCAGAAGCAGAGGTTCTCCCACAGTGCGCGGTGATCGAGCTCGTCGATGCAGTCGTCGCCGAACAGGTCGGAGTCGGCAAGCACGACGATCCTGCCGGCGCCGTGCTCACCGGCCACGATCAGCGGCGCGCCGGGGACCGATGCGGTCTCGTGGGTACGCGCGAGCACCCGTGCTCCGTTGCTCGAGCGGATCGTGGTCGCGCGGTACAGACACGCCGCGTGAACCCGGGCGAGGAGATCGCCCGCTCGTCCACGGCCGCCGCGATCGAGCTGGGCCAGGACCCAGCTCGGGGCTCCAAGGTGGTGCTCGTAGTCCTGCACGGTGTCGTTCTGCAGCCGCAGCCCGAACCGCTCGAGCAGCGCGTTGACGTTGTTGCCGTACTTG
>DATKFF010000201.1:0-5572 GCA_035511595.1 Solirubrobacteraceae bacterium
GACATGACGTGGCACTGACCGCAGCGTCAGAGGCTTGGGAGCGCGACCCGATCGGGCAGGGAACGATGTTGGTGTCAGAGCTGGCCGAGGCAGCGTCCAGGACCAGTGATCGAGCACTGCTCGAGTGCACCATGGACTGGCTCTCGGAGCGCACGGGTGCGATCAGCTCCGAATGGGCGAATGGAATCGCGGCGCGAGTCCGCGCGCTGCTGAGCGAGGGCGAGGTCGCTGATGATCTTTACCGCCAGTCGATCGAGCACCTATCCGGCACCCGTTTGCGACCTCAGCTCGCCCGGACTCATCTGCTTTACGGCGAGTGGCTTCGCCGTGAGCGCCGGAGCCTCGAGGCTCGCGAGCAACTGCGGACCGCGCTTGGGCTGTTCACCAGTATGGGCACCGAGGCTTTCGCCGAGCGCGCCGAGCGCGAGCTGTCGGCGACCGGCGAGCACGTCCGCAAACGCACTGTCGAGGCGCGCGATGAACTCAGTGCTCAGGAGGCACAGGTCGCGCGGCTCGCCCGCGACGGGCTGTCCAACCGCGAGATCGCCGCGCGGCTGTTCATCAGTCCCCACACGGTCCACTACCACCTGCGCAAGGTGTTCGCCAAGCTCAACATCACCTCGCGCAACCAACTCGGGCGGGCGCTGAGCGACAGCGCCGGTGGGGAATAGGCGGCCGCCGCTCCGGAATTGCGCCGCCGATAGAGCCACACCGCCGCACCGGCCCCAAATACGGCGCGCCAGGACTACCAAGCGCGACTACCCATCCGGGCGATGCGTCTCAGAGCGCCTCGACGTAACGTGGCGCGCGCGCAGCGATCTGCTTCTCACGTAGGCGAACAATGACCGCGAACAGGGGATACCTGGACGCTTCGCAGTTACGTGATATTTCATGTAAACTTGTCGGCAAGAGGTGCCCACTGCTCCACACATCCCTCGTCCGCGCGTTGCCTCGGCTTTACCCGGTCGGCAGTCATGCTGTCTGACGAGATGAGCGAAGCGCCCTCGCGCGATCGATCGCCGGAGGGGCAGTTGCTCGGCCGGGAAGATGAGCGCGAGGCCCTCGACCGGCTGCTGGATCGTGCGCGCGACGGCCGCGGGGGCGTCTTGGTGGTGCGCGGAGAGCCAGGCATCGGCAAGACCGCGCTGCTCGAATACGCGGTCGAAGCAAGCTCCGAGTTTCGCGTGGCCCGTACGGTCGGGGTTGAGAGTGAGATGGAGTTGCCGTTCGCAGCGCTGCAGCAGCTGTGCTGGCCGTTCCTCGAGCTCAACGAGCACCTCCCGCGGCCCCAGCGCGACGCGCTTGCCGCCGCGTTCGGACTCAACACCGGACCAGCTCCAAATCCGTTTCTGGTCGGGATAGCGGCCCTCGGCCTGCTCGCCGAGGTTGCCGACGAGCAGCCGCTGCTGTGTGTCGTCGATGACGCCCAGTGGCTCGATATAGCGTCCGCGCGGACATTGGCCTTCGTCGCGCGCCGCCTCTTCGCTGAGAAGGTCGCGCTGGTCTTCGCGACTCGGGAGCCGAGCGACGAGCTATCGGGCCTACCGGACTTGGAGGTCCATGGGCTTCGCAACGGGGCAGCCAATGCCCTCTTGAGCTCCGCGGTTCGTCTGCTGCTCGACGAGCAGGCGCGTTCTCGGCTCGTGTCCGAGACTCGGGGGAACCCACTGGCGCTGTTGGAATTACCGCGAGGGTTGACCCCGACCCAGCTGGCCGGAGGGCTCGGGCTCACGGGGAAAGTAGCTTTGGCCGGGCGGATCGAGGAGAGTTTCGCCGGGCGGCTGGAAGAACTTCCCGATGACACGCGTCTGCTGTTGTTGCTCGCGGCCGCGGAGCCGGTCGGCGACCCGCTGTTGCTGTGGCGCGCAGCCGAGAAGCTCGGCATTTCGGCCGAGGGGGTGGCTGACGTTGAGACCGACGGCCTGCTCAGACTAGGAGAGCAGGTGACGTTCCACCATCCGCTGGTGCGCTCGGCGGTGTACGGATCAGCCTCGGCGCAGCGGCGGCGAGTTGTTCATTTAGCCCTGGCCGAGGTGACGGATCGCGCAGCTGACCCGGATCGTCGCGCCTGGCACCTCGCCGCTGCCGCGTCGGGACCCGATGAGGAGGTGGCGGCTGAGCTCGAGCGTTCGGCGGGTCGTGCACAGGCACGTGGTGGGCTGGCTGCCGCGGCGGCGTTCCTGCAGCGCTCGGTCGCGTTGACGGGTGACCCGGCGCGACGGACGGACCGGGCGCTGGCGGCCGCACGAGCCCATGTGTACGCCGGCGCGTTCGATGCCGCGCTGGGGCTCATTCCCATAGCGGAGGCGGGGTCGCCGGACGAGCTCCGGCAGGCCCAGACGGAGCAGCTGCGCGGGCAGATCGCGTTCTCATCCAACGCGGGCAGCGACGCGCCGCCACTGCTGCTGAGCGCTGCCAGGCGGCTAGAGCGTTTCGATGTGGCCCTAGCGCGAGACACCTACCTGGACGCGTGGGGCGCAGCGTGGTTCGCGGGGAGTCTGGCCACCGCCGGTGGTTTGCGCGAGGTCTCGCACGCGGCCAGGCTGGCGCCTCCGTCACCGCACCCTTCGGAGCCCTTCGATCTGCTGTTGGACGGGCTTGTGCTGCTGATCACCGAGGGACGCGCCGCAGCGGCCTCGGCACTGCGGCGCGCATCGACCGCGTTCGCGGGCGCAGAGACTCCGTCCGAGAACAGCTTCCGGTGGACCGCGTTGCCGCCGATACTGTCCTGCGTTCTCTGGGACGACGAGAGCTGGTACGCAATCAACGCGCGTCAGCTCACACTGGCGCGTGAGGCGGGCGCGCTCGCTCGCGTGCCGATGGGGCTGATTACAGGCGCGGTCATCGATGCGTGGTCGGGCGAGTTCGCGAAGGCCACGGAGGCGACCGCGGAGGCCGGCGCGATCCTCGAGGCAACAGGCATCCGGCTCGCGCCCTATGCGGCGATGCTGCTCGTGGCTCTCCAGGGTCGAGAAGCTGACGGGTTCACGCTGCTCGAGTCCACGATCAAGGACGCGACCGCCGTCGGCCAGGGGCTCGCCGTTCAATGGGGTGAGTTCGTGAAGGCGATCCTGTTCAACGGCCTGGGGCGGTACGAGGACGCGCTAGTTGCAGCAAAGCGGGCGGCCGACGACACGCCTGAGCTGTTCATCTCGAGCTGGGCGCTGGCCGAACTGATCGAGGCGGCCAGCCGGAGCGGGGCGCCGGAAGAAGCCACCGCTGCCCTCGAGCGCCTCACGGAGGACACCGCCGTCGCCGGCACCGACTGGGCGCTCGGGATCGCGGCCCGCTCGCGAGCGTTGCTGACGGGCGGCGACGGCGCTGAACCGATGTATCGCGAAGCGATTGAACGGCTAGGCCGAACGCGGCTTCGGCCCGAGCAGGCGCGCGCGCATCTTCTCTACGGCGAGTGGCTGCGACGCCAGCGTCGCCGCGTGGACGCTCGTGAGCAGCTGCGGATCGCGCACGAGATGTTCACCGGGTTCGGAATGGAGGCGTTCGCCGAGCGGGCCAGGATTGAGCGCGAGGCGACAGGTGAGCGTGCCCGCAAGCGGACCGTGGAAACGCTGGACGAGCTCACTCCGCAGGAGGCACAGATCGCCCGACTCGCAGCGCAAGGGGTGACCAACCGGGAGATCGCCTCTCAGCTCTTCGTCAGCGAGGGCACGGTCGAGTACCACCTCTACAAGGCGTTCCGCAAGCTCGGCGTGAAATCACGTACACAGCTCGCGCATCGCACGCTTTAAGGAATTCCCCGATTCGAACGGGTGGCAGTAGCGCAACGATCCGCCCCGATGAGTCAGGACACTCTCCTCGACCTGTCGCGCTGGCAGTGGGCGCTGACGGCCGCGATGCACATCACCTTCCCGGCGGTGACGGTCGGGACCAGCGTGTTCCTTGTGGTCTGTTACGCGATGTACATGCGGACCGACGACGACGTGTGGCTGCGGATGTTCCGGTTCTGGCGTCGGATCTTCGGGATCGGCTTTGCGCTCGGCGTCGTGTCGGGGATCGTCCTGACCTTCGAGTTCGGGCTGAACTGGGGTCGCTTCGCGCACGATGTCGGTCCGATCATCGGCGTGATCATCGCGATGGAGGTCGTGAGCGCGTTCTTCCTCGAGGCCGGCTTCCTGGGGCTGCTCGTCTACGGAGAGGGACGGATCAGCAAGCGGATGATGATGTTCTCGACCTGCATGGTGTCGCTCGGCACGACCCTCTCGGTCACCTGGATCCTGGTCGCGAACTCGTGGATGCAGACACCGGCCGGTTACAAGCGAGTCCACGGCCAGTTTCAGCCGGTCAACTGGGTGCACGTGATCTTCAACCCGTCGTTCGGGATCCGTTTCGTGCACATGTTCGTCGGCGTCCTGATCGCCGCGTCCTGGTTCATCGCGGGCATCTCGGCGTGGTACTTCCTGAAGAACCGCCATCTCCCGATTGCCCGGCGCGGGATGTCGATTGCGCTGGGCGTTCTGGCGGTCGTGCTGCCGCTGCAGGGTTACATCGGCGACAACGTCGCGGGGTACGTGCAGAAGTACAAGCCCGCCCAGTTTCAGGCGATGGAGGGCAACTGGGACTCCCACAACACGGGTTACAACCTGCTCGTCATCCCGAACCAGGGCGCCGCCAAGAACATCTGGCAGGTCACGGTGCCGTGGTTGGGGAGCGCGGTCAACAAGGACTACAGCGGCGACACCCCGTTCCCGGGTTTGAAGCGTACGCCGAAGAACCTTCGCCCGATGATGATCCCCACCTTCTACGGCTTTCACGTGATGTGGTTCGCGTGGGTGCTGATGATCAGCTTCGCGATCGTCGGTCTAATTCTCAGGTTGACCGGGCGCTTGTATAACACGCGGTCGTTCCACAAGCTCCTTGTCGGCGTCGTGCCAATCGGGATCCTCGCGATCTGGGGCGGCTGGGTGGTCGCTGAGACGGGCCGGCAGCCGTGGATCGTTTACGGCAAGCTGCTCACAGCGCAGGCGGTGTCGCCGCTGAAACCCGCGGCGGTCCTCACCTCCCTGATCGCGTTCATCCTGATCTACCTGACGCTTCTCGGCACCTACGTCTGGTACGTGGCTCGCGTGGTCCGCCAGGGTCCCGAGGAGGGACCGGTCACCGAGCCCGCCATCGAGCCCGTGCGGGCCCCGGTCCCGAGCTTCGTGCCGAGCCCGGAGGGAGGAGCGGCGTGAGGCTATCCGACGCCTGGATGATCTTCGTGTTCCTTGCGTTCGCGATGTACATAGTTCTGGACGGCTATGACCTCGGGATAGGCGTCCTCACCCTGTTCGAGCGTGACGATCGCCGCCGGCGCGAGATGCACGAGCTCGTAGCGTGGGTGTGGGACGGCAACGAGTCGTGGCTCGTGCTGGTGGCGCTGACGCTGTGGGCCGGCGTGCCGCTGGTCACCGGTGTCGCCTTGCCGGCGCTATATCTGGTGCTGATCCCGATGCTGTGGTCGCTGATCGCTCGCGGCGTTTCCCTCGAGCTGATCGAGCAGCACAAGGGGTGGCCTCGGGTCTGGGGCGCGCTCTTCGGGATCGGGTCGTTGCTGGCGGCTTTCTGCCAGGGCGCC
>DATKFF010000202.1:0-4366 GCA_035511595.1 Solirubrobacteraceae bacterium
CCTACCTGTACTCGAGGCGGGTCTCGGTGACCAGCCGATCCGCCGCGCTCGCGACGGCAACCGCCACGTACAAGAACGTCAAGCGCTGACCCCTGCGCTGGGGCCCCCCGGGCCCTGCCTCCCGGGGGACACTGGGGGGACGGCGCGGTCTAAAGGCCGGGCGGGTGGCGCTCCACGTAGCTGCCGCCGTCGGCGAGGTTGCCGGTGGGATTGGAGCGCCATCGCGGCCCGTCACCCGAAGGGGTGTTGGGGCCCCCGAAGTCGGCGGTGTCGAATGCCCGCCCGGCGACGACGATCCAGGTGTGCCCGGAGTTCGCGTAGATCGTGATCCAGCGCCCGGGTCCCGAATCGCCGTAGGACTCGAGCCCGGTCGAATCCTCGGGCGAGCTGAGCAGCCCGGCGCCGTGCAGCGCGAAGCTGACCGCGCCCGAGCAGTCGTAGCAGCTCGAGTTCCACGAGCCATGGCCCCCGCCGACGCAGTACGACGTGTTCAAAATCCGGTTGGCCGCATTGACGACCGACTGCACCGACGCTGGCGCGCCCGAGGGCGCCGTGGCCGTTCCGTCGGGGTTGATCCGCGTGGTTCCGGTCGGGGGGCTCGCCTGCACCGCGCCGACCACCTGGCGCTACGCCTGTTCGACCGGCACGGTCACCACTCCATTGGACGTCATGCTGTGTGAACGCTGGAAGGCGACCACGCTCTGCTTGGTCCCAGAACCGAAGGCGCCGTCGACCGGGGTGGGGAATCCGGCATCCGACAGGTACGCCTGCAGCACGCGCACGTCGTGGCCGTGCATGCCCTGGCACAGGACGCGGTCGCCGAGGTGCCTGGAGTCACCGACGCCCCGGCAGCTACCGCCGGCACCCGAGCCCCCTGCCCCCTTCGGTCCGCCCCCGTCCGGATTGGCGCCGCCGGACATCGAGGTTCCGCCGGAGTCTGCGAGCACCGGGGCCGCGAGCGCGAGCATCGCCAACGTGACGGCGGTGAATGCGCGACGCGCCGCGCGGGGGGGGACGACCTGAGGCACCTGTAACCCCTTCTCTTTCTCGCGCCTGCGGGGTTAGCTGTCGGGCTCGCGCTGAAAGAGATCGCGCTACGCCGGAACTTCCGGCGATTCGCCCCGTGGAGCCAGAGGCTCCAGTGGGTCCCCCACTCCCGAACGCCGTGACGCCCGGGATTAGGCTGGGTTGTTGTGGCGCGGCACAGTACCGAAACAGCCCGACGGATGTCGTTACGCTCGACGTTATGACGACCGACTACACCCCCCAGGAGGTCAGCGAGCTACTCGACGGCGGCGGCGACGTCCAGCTGATCGACGTCCGCGAGCCGGACGAGTACGAACGCGGCCGGATCGCCGGGGCCCGGCTGTTGCCGCTCGGCGACCTCGTGGCGCAGGCCGAAACGATCGACCGGGATCGCCCGATCGTCTTCTACTGCCGCAGCGGCAGCCGCTCGGCGATGGCCACCGAAGCCTTCCGGGGCGCCGGCTTCGACGCCCATAACATGACCGGCGGGCTACTGGACTGGGACACCGCCGGGCTGCCACTCGAGCCCGAGGGCGGCCGGGTCGCCGACTAGGCCCGCCACTTGATCGAGCAGCCGACCGGCTTGGTCTCCGCGGAGGCGGGTTCCTCGCCCCTCAGCACGGCATCGAGCGCGGCCCGGAGCCACTCGGCGCGCCGCCCAGGGTCGTCGTAGTCGCCGTCGGGCGCGCCGCGGTAGCGCAGGCGCCCCGCCGCGTCGACGACGAACACGTCCGGGGTCGTCTTCGCCCCGTACGCGTGCGCGACATCCTGGCTTTCGTCGCGCAGATACGGCATCGGCCAATCTTCATTCGCGACGCGCTGCCTCATTGCCTCGAGCGAGTCGCCGGGGTAGCGCTGGGCGTCGTTGGGGTTGACCGCCAGGAACCGAACGCCGCGGGCGGCGTAGTCGCGGGCCGCGTCGGCGATCCGGTCGTGCCACGCGAGCGCGTACGGACAGTGGTTGCAGGTGAACACGACCACGGTCGCTTCACCGGCGTCGCCGTCGGACAGCGACCAGCTCGCACCGGCGGTGTCGGGCAGCTTGAAATCGGGGGCCGTGTCTCCGATCGAGAGCGTCACCGGCTCATCCTTCGCGCACGGCGGCCCGCCGCAGCGCCTCGCGCAGGTCGTCGGGATCGGGGACCGGGGAGATCCGCCCGTCGCGACGGCGATAGATGCGGCAGCTCAAACCGATCGGCTCATCATCGGCGGCGGCAACGAGATCGACCCCATCGATCAGGATCGTCGGCGAGCCGACGAATCCCGCCTTCGCCGCGTCCGCGTCGGTCCGGACCTCGCGGGTCCGCACCTCCGCGTGGCCGAGACCGGAGTCCTCCAGCGCGTGCAACAGCTCCGCGAGCGCCCGCTCGGTCGACGGACAGCCCTCCCACCAGAGGAGCTCGATGTTGGGGATTCGCATGTCCCTCAGCGTAGTGAGCAAAATAACCCTATTCGGGGCGCGGTGGCCGAGCGTTCAGGCAACCGTCCAGGTGTCCCCTGAGTGCAGGAGCGCCGACAGCTGCTCCTCCGAGGCCGGTTCCGGCGCAACCCGACCCGAACGACCGTAGACGGGCCTTTGCACCGAGCGGAAGATCCCGATCGGGGTCGGCCCGGTGGGGTCCTCGGCGAGCCTCGCGAGCGAGAACGCGAGCCCGGGGTCGGGCCTTGTCGGGTCGTGCACGATCAGCGCGTCCTCGCCGGCCTCCTCCACGTCGACGATCTCCAGGCCGCCGTCGCGGCTGCGGGCGACGCCGCGCTCGCCGTCGACCCCGAAGCGGATCGGCTGCCCGGCCTCGAGGCGGATCTGATTTGCGTCCTTTACGTCCTTCTCGGTCAGCGCGGAGAACGCGCCGTCGTTGAACACCGGACAGTTCTGGTAGATCTCGACCAGCGCCGCGCCTTCATGCTCGGCGGCCGCACGAAGCACGTCGGTCAGGTGCCGCTTGTCGCGGTCAATCGTGCGGGCGACGAACGTCGCCTCGGCGCCGAGCGCCAGGGCGACCGGGTTGAACGGCTGGTCGGCGACGCCGAACGGGGTCGACTTCGTGATCTTGCCGAGCTCGGAGGTTGGCGATGCCTGACCCTTCGTCAGTCCGTAGATCTGGTTGTTGAACAGCAGGATCTTGACCGGGACATTGCGGCGCAGCGCGTGGATCAGGTGGTTGCCGCCGATCGAAAGCGAGTCCCCGTCGCCGCTGACGACCCAGATCGAGAGGTCCTCACGGGTGGACGCCAGCCCGGTCGCGAGCGCCGGCGCGCGGCCGTGGATTCCGTGCATCCCGTAGGTGTCCATGTAGTACGCGAACCGCCCCGCGCAGCCGATCCCGGTGATGAACACGATCCGCTCGGGCGGGATCCCCAGCTCGGGCATGAACTGCTGCACCGCTGCGAGTACCGCGTAGTCGCCGCATCCGGGGCACCAGCGCGTCTCCTGGTCTGACTGGAAGTCGGCCTTGGTCAGGGCCTCCGGAGCGCCGCCGTTGCCCGCGTGCCCGTTGCTTTTCACGCTCATGGTTGGCGCTCCGCGATCGCCAGCTCGATCTCGCTCGTGAATAGCGGCTGGCCCTGGACCTTGCAGTAGGACTCGACATCGACCAGGTACTTCGCGCGCAGCACCTTCGCGAGCTGGCCCGAGTTCATCTCGGGCACCAGCACGCGGTCAAACGAGGCGAGCACCTGGCCGAGGTCGTCGGGCAGCGGGTTCAGGTGACGCAGGTGCGCGGAGGCGACCTTGTGGCCGGCGAGCCGCGCCCGCCGTACGCCGGCGCGGATCGCGCCCTCGCTCGAGCCCCAGCCGAGCACCAGTAGGCTCGCGCCCGGCTGGGAATCGACCTCCAGCGGCGGCAGCTCGTTGGCGATGCCCGCGATCTTCGCCGCCCGGAGCTCGGTCATCCGCGCGTGGTTGGCGCCGTCGTAGGAGATGTTGCCGCTGCCGTCCGCCTTCTCCAGGCCCCCGATCCGGTGCTGGAGCCCGGGCGTTCCCGGGACCGCCCACGGCCGCGCCAGGCGCTCGTCGCGGACGTAGGGCATGAACGGCTCCCCGTCGGCGGCGGGTGCGGTCGCGAACCGAGGGTTGATCCCCTCGAGCTCGGCGACGGACGGGATCAGCCACGGCTCCGAGGAGGAGGCGAGGAACGTGTCCGAGAGGATGATCACCGGCGTCCGGTAGCGGATCGCGAGCTGGACGGCCTCGAACGCGACGTCGAAGCACCCCGCCGGGGTGCTCGGCGCCAACACCGGCAGCGGCGACTCCCCGTGGCGCCCGTAGAGCGCCATCAGCAGGTCGGATTGCTCGGTCTTGGTCGGCATCCCCGTCGACGGGCCGGCGCGCTGGACGTCG
>DATKFF010000203.1:0-6018 GCA_035511595.1 Solirubrobacteraceae bacterium
GCGCTGGCGGCTGCGCTTGTGGAGATGACCGCCGGCTTCGCCCACAGCCAAGCGGCGAGCGAGCGGGCACGTGAGCTGCGGGGCGAGCTGCTCGCAGCGGGCGAACGCGAGCTGACGGCGTACGAGCCGGTGCTCGAGGCAGCTCGGCTTCCTGCGGATGACCCGTTGCGCGCCGAGCGGCTCCGGTCCGCGCTCGCGACCGCGTCGGAGTCCGCGCTGGCGATCGCGCGCGCCGCGGCGGAGCTCGCCGAGCTGGGAGCCGCGGTTGGCGCTCAGAGCAAACCGGCGCTGGCCGGAGACGCGCTAGCAGGCGTGCTGCTGGCGGAGGCGACGTGCGCCGCCGCCGCGCGGATGGTCGAGATCAATCTGGAGGGCCTCCAGCGCGACTCGCAGATCGCAGCCGCACGCGCGCTGGCCGAGCGGGCGGCGGCGGCACGCGAGCGGGCGATCGAAGGCGCGTGACCGCTAAGCGCCCTTTCGCAGGCTTGTAGCCTCGGAACCGATGGCCTTTCCCCCGCCTGCCCGCCACCTGCTCCGGGCGAAGGACCTCGTCGACGGCCGTTATACCGAGCCGCTCGACGTCGACGATCTGGCGCATGCGGCCGGGCTTTCACGCGCGCACTTCAGCCGCGAGTTCCGGCGTGCGTTCGGCGAGTCGCCCCACGCGTATCTGCTGACCCGCCGGCTCGAGCGGGCGGCGGCGCTGCTCCGAAGCACGGACCGGTCCGTCGCCGACATCTGCTTTTCAGTGGGGCTTCAGAGCGTCGGGTCGTTCACCAGCAGCTTCACCCGGACCTTCGGAATCTCCCCGACCTCCTACCGCTCCCGGTACCCGCCGGCGGCCGACTACGCGATGGTTCCGGCCTGCATCGTGCGCGCCTACGGACGTCCCCAACACAGCACGTTTCGAGAAGACGGGGCGCCGATACCGGATTAGTGTTGCCCGGGTCAACGACGACCTGAGGAGCCACAATGATCCACCTCAGCAGCGCCCAGCTTTGGGTCCACGACCAGGACGAAGCGCTCGAGTTCTATACGAAGAAAATCGGGATGGAGGTCCGCGCCGACGTCACGCTCGCCGAGCTCGGCAACTTCCGTTGGCTGACCGTCGGCCCGCCCGGACAGGAGGACATCTCGATCGTATTGATGGCAATCCCTGGACCGCCGGTGATGGACCCGGACACCGCGGAGCAGGTAAGTGCCCTGATGGCGAAGGGCTTTGCCGGCACGGTGTTTCTGACCACGGACGATGTCTACGGCGATTACGAGCAGCTCAAATCCCGCGGCGTCGAGTTCTCCGAGGCCCCGGAGGACCGGCCGTATGGGATCGATTCGGGCTTCCGCGATCCGTCTGGGAACAGCATCCGCCTGACCCAGGTGAAGGATCTAGCGACCCTCTGAGCGCGGCGGCGCTGCCCGGGTCCTGCGGGGCTCGGGCCGCGCATCGGAAACACCCGCTAGTCGTCCGACCAATCGACCGTCGCCACGGCGACGGGTTCGGCGAGTCCCTTGAGGTTGAGGGTTCGCTGGTCGACGGGACGGAATGCGTCGCTTGCCGCATGGAGCGCGTCGAGGCTCGCGATGATTTCGCCTGCCGTGGCGGCCGCTGCGATCCGTGCGGTCATGTTCACACCGCGTCCGACGTAATCGCCGCCGCGGTCGGTCGCCTCGGTGGCATGGATGCCGATCCGAACGCGCGGTGCGAAGCCGTGATCGCTCCGGTGATCGCGCAGCGCGCGCTGGATCGAGCAGGCGCAATCGAGTGCGTCGTCCGGTTCCGTGAACGCGACGAAAAAGCCGTCACCCTCATGCTTGATCTCTTCGCCGGCGCGAGCCTCGAAACACGCCCTCAACGTGCGGTCATGCCATGCAAGGAGCGACTCCCAGTGCTCGTCACCGAGCATCTCGATCAGCCGGGTTGAATCGACGATGTCGGTGAACATGAACGTCCTCACGGCGGTGTGGGGAGCCGTCCCAGCTCTGATGAGAAGTGCCTCAATACGACGAGTCGCGCGCCCGGCGCCGATCCGCTCGAAGCTCGCGCGCGCGGCCGTCAGCTCGAGCTCGGCGGCGTCCGTGTCGTCCAGGTCGCTCAAGGCCTGGGCCAGAAGCTCACGGGCCTGCGCCGCCTCATAGGGGACGTCAATCTCAGACCACAAGCGCACCCCGCGGCGAAGGTCTTTGACCGCGTCTTCGATCCGGGACTCCGACAGGGCGACCCGCCCGCAGGCGACTGCAGCAGCCGCGCGCACCGCGCTCGTGTCAAAGGACTCGGCGAGCTCCTGCAACTCCTTGACCGCCGACCATGCCAGCTCAGCGTCACCTGCCGCAATCGCAATCTCGACCGCCGCCGGCAGGACCAGCCAGCGGGCCTCACGCGCGAGTCCGCTTTCGTTCGCAAGCGCGTTCACAATCGCCCGCCGGGCACTGCTCGCCTTCCCCTCGTCGAGGCGCAGCAGCGCGAGGCCAGGCTGAGGGTCAAAGCCCAGCTCGGCTGAGCGCCGGAAGGACTCGAGCGCGGCGTCGAGATCCCCACGTCGACGACGGATCTCGCCGAGCTCGTGCAGACCCCACGCCGCCCAGCGAGGCGCCGCCGCCAGCAGCTCGTCGACCGCCTCGCTCGCGTCGCGTTCGGCGCGGTCAAGCTCGCCGCGAAATCGCATTACCTCGGCTCGGTGAAACCGACAGAGGCCCGGGAATCCGCTCAGCGACTGCCGCTCACACCACCGCAGCGAAGCGATGCTCCACTCGCCGGCCCGACCCCAATCGCCGCGATTGCGGCAGGCAAATATCGTCGAGCAGAAGATCTGGCCGGTCGTCCACAGTTCAAGCCCTCCGCCCAGCGCCTCTGCCATCGCCTCATCGATTAGCGCGGCACCCCCGCTGACGTCCCCGGCGAGCAGATACGAATGGCCGAGGACGAGCCGCCCCAAGGCCTCGACGTCACGATCCTGGAGCTCGCGACCGAGATCGACCATCTCCTGGCTCAGTTGCAGCGCAGCCGACACGTCGCCGGCGAAGAAGCTGCCCTGAGCCGCGCACATCAACACCAACCCGCGTTCGCGGCACGCGGGCGCGCCTTCCAATAGCCGGCTCGCCCGAGCAAGCCACCCAGCCGCCAGGGCGTCGCCCCGCCGCGCATGATGCTCGAGCGTCAGCTTCACCGCGACGCGCGCCGCCGACCGACGATCCCCCGCACTCTCGTAACCAGCCACCGCGCGTTCGAACGCGTCGAGCATCCCGCTGAAATGGCGCGACCAGCGCGCGGCCTCGCCGAGACGCTCCAAGTCCTCGGGACGGAGCGACCGCTGAGCATCCGACGAGCACAGCTCATCGAATGCGACACCCCATGACCGCAGCTCGAACGCCTCCCGCCCCCGCTCCAGCGCACCGGTCCCGGTCTCGGCCATGACCAAATTCTTCCAGCCCCGGGGCATAGCCACAGCTGAATTTCCAGCTACATGGCACCGTGACTCGCGCTCTGTCGAGGCGCTTTTAGACGCCCCCGGCAGGATTCGAACCTGCGACCATCGGATTAGAAGTCCGGCGCTCTGTCCACTGAGCTACGGGGGCTCGACCGGGACTGTAGAGCCAGCTCAGGCCGGACCGAGCGCTGCGATTGACCCGGATTGGGCAGTTCGCGAAGTCACTGGCCGGACGCTTGAGCGGGCGATTCCTCGGCCGGCGGATCTTCGCGACGGTGGCGGTCGGAGATCGCGTGTATGTAGGACGCGATCACGGCGTCCGTCGTGAGCTGGATGTTGGGTCCTGTCGTCGGTCCCGTCGGGGAGTTCGGCGTCGGGCGGATCATCTGCGCTCCTCACGTGCGAAGTTCGATTGTTCTCGAACAATAACAAAGTTGTTCGACGGACGTCGTACTCTGCCGCTGACTACGATAAGTCTCCGAAGTTCGCTGTGGCAACCGAAACCGAACACCCCCCTTCTCTCCGAGCGGCGCTCCAGCCATCCGCGCTCAAGGATGCGCTTATCCCGCGGCGACCGGTGTTCGGCAATCCGTGGGATTCCGAGGCCGACATGTTCGCCTGCGTGGTGGCGGTCAGCTTCCTCGAGCCGTTGCTGCTGTGGGGCGGCGGCAAGCTGATGGGCGCGATCTTCGGCTTCAGCTCCCACTGGCACCGCGGCCTGTTCATGGCCGCCGCGCTCGTCGGAGCGGCCGGGTTCATGACGATCGTCGGGCGCGAGCGCACGAGCCTCTCGGTCGACTTCCTCGCGATCACCGCGTGGGTGCTGCTCGGCCTCGTGGTCGCGCCGATCCTCGGCCTGGCGCCGCCGATCGGCGTGGCGATCGGCGCCTACGCGGTCCTGTTGCTCGCGACCCTCGTATACGTGCTCCGCTTCGGTCGCTGGCAGACCGCGTTTCTACATACGCTCAGCTGGCCGCTCACGTGGAGCGCGCTCGCGGTCTTCTTCGCCTACAGCGCCTACGTGCTGATCCTCTATCAGTAGGCCAACCCGGCCGCGTTCAGGTCGGAGCGCAACTGCCCCGGATCGCGGAGCTGTGCCGCCTGGATGACCGCTACGTAGCTGACGCGGCCACCGCGTAGGCCGTAGACGTAGGCCGCACGCGAGCCGCGAGCCGACTCGACCCAGACGCCCCGCAACAACGGACGCGCGGAACGACCAAGCGCCGCCGCCGGACTGCCGGCCCCGATTCCGTGGGCGCGATCCCCGGGCGCGGTGCTCGCGATCATCGCGATCCGGCCGCGCGCGTTGAACACCGCCGTCACCGCCGCATTTGTGGCGGCGCGTCCGACGCAGTAGCGGTACGTGTGCCCCGGCCGGGAGAGCGGTTGGCCGGCTCGATACAGGGCAGTCACCGCGCCGTCGCCGAGCCGTAGCTGCTTCCCGAGGCCGGTGTTCGTGAACCGCTCGCTCGCCCGGCGGCAGCTGCTCGAAGGGATGCCGTCGGCGCGCTCCCACATCTCCAGGTACGCCTCGGCGCCCTGGAACATGCTGGACATCAGCGGTGCGCCTCCGACCAGCTGAAGCTGGCGTAGCCAGTCGGCGTACAGGCCGTAGTTCGCGAGCCCGTCGGTGTTGAAGTCGAACGTGCGCTGTCCCCACCGCTCGCGGGTGAACGTGACCCCGCCGGCGTATGACTTGAACGGGTAGCTGATCTGCGCGCCCTGCGGTCCGGGTTGGTCGCCGAGGCCGTTCTCGTCCGAGCCCCAGCCGAAGCCGAGGTGGTACTTCGGATCGCTGACGGCCATGTCCGACTTCCAGGTGCCGAGGAATGCGGTCGACGGCTCGACCGGCGGGGTGACGAACCCGCCCGTCGAATACACGCGCTTGAACAGCTGCGGCGACGAGCAGCAATGCGCGGAGACAACGCCCGAGTAGTGGGCAGCCTGCGCGATCGAAAGCGCCGCGGTCGCCGTCTTTGAGTCCATGTGGTCGAGCTGGATGATCACGTGCTGCTGGATCATCCGGTGGATCAGGTACGCGCCGAGGCTCGTCAGGCCCTGGACGTTGCATTGCGGGCCCGAGCCGTAGACCGGGAGCGGGTTCCCGCCGGCGAGGGTGGACACGGGCCCGTTCAGGAGCTGGGCCACGGTATCGGTCCCCGAGACCGTGACCTGCTCGGCGTCCTGGTCCTGGGCCGGGCAAGGCTGGAGCGTGAAGAAACTTCCCGTCTCGAGCCTGTTGCCCGCGTTGATCAGCGCGCCCTGGTCGCCGGCGATCATCTTCGTGCCGCCGAACGCGTTGTTGAACTCGTGAATCGGGAAGAACGTCCGGACTCCGAGCCGGAGCACCTGCTTGAGCCCGGCGTCGACCTGCGCTTGATCGCACTGCGGCACGCCGTTGACCTCGCCGCAGCCAAACAGCCGTGAGACCTCGATCCCCTCGATCACCGCCAGCTTGCCCTCGTTGATCACCCGCCGCGCCTGGAAGGGATCGGTCACGACCCGGAACCAGCCCTTGCCCGGGCCGCCCGACTGAGCGTCGATGTAGTCCTGCAGCGCGAACAGGTCGCGGCTCTGAATCTGGACCGCGGCC
>DATKFF010000204.1:0-4748 GCA_035511595.1 Solirubrobacteraceae bacterium
GCCGGCCCGGGACCCCGACCTGCTGCTGGACGTGCGGTTCCTACCCAATCCGCACTACGAGCCCGAGCTCCGGCCGCTGACGGGCGCGGACGCCCGGATCGTCGAGTTCATCAACCGCGACGGGGAGCTCGACGCCTTCTACGAGCGACTCCATCCGTTGCTCGACTACCTGCTGCCCCAGTATCTGGCGGAGGGCAAGGCGCACCTCGTCGTCGCGATCGGGTGCACCGGTGGCCGGCACCGCTCGGTCGCGATCGCCGACCACCTCGCGGACCGCTACGGACCGGGCAAGGAGTATCTGATCGAGGTCATGCACCGCGACGTCGAGCGGCCGGTCTGATGGGTGACGCGGACGGCCGCGGCCGGTGATCGAGCACATCGGCTTCGAGGTCTCCGACCTCTCCCGGTCGGCGCGCTTCTACGACGCGGTCTTCGGGGCGCTCGGCGTTCGCAGGCTGCTCGAGTCCGAGCGTGCGATCGCATACGGAATCAACGCCCCGGTCGTGTGGATCGTGATGCGCGGCCGCGGGCCCGCAACCGGCTACGGACACGTGGCGCTGCAGGCCAGCGGCAAGGCCGCGGTCGACGCTGCCTACGGCGCGGGGCTGGCGGCCGGTGGTGCCGACGACGGACCGCCCGGGCAGCGTCCTCAATACGGACCGCGCTACTACGCGGCGTACCTGCTCGACCCCGATCGGCTCAGGGTCGAGGTCGTCTCACGTAGATAACGTTTAGCCTAAGAGGCGCCGAACCGGCCTCCGCGCCGGTCGGCATTTCCTCTTTTTTCAGCCGTCACAGAAGGGAGTTACACGCGCATGCCGGTACGGGTCGGGATCAACGGCTTCGGGCGGATCGGGCGGAACGTATTCCGCGCCGCCTACGAGCGAGGTGCGGACATAGAGTGGCTCGCGGTCAACGACCTCGTCGACCCGCACACGATCGCGCACCTGCTCAAGTACGACTCCAACTACGGGCCGTTCCCCGGCAAGATCGAAGCGACCGATGCCGGCTTCCGGGTCGACGGCAAGGAGCTCAAGGTGCTCGCCGAGCGCGATCCCGCGGCGCTGCCGTGGGGCGACCTCGGCGCCGACGTCGTGATCGAGTCGACTGGGCTGTTCACCGACCGTGAGAGCGCCGCCAAGCACCTCGCGGCCGGCGCGAACAAGGTCGTGATCTCGGCCCCGGCGACCGATCCGGATGTGACCGTGGCGCTCGGCGTCAACTTCGACGAGGCGTATGACCCGGCCCAGCACCGGATCATCTCGAACGCGTCGTGCACGACGAACTGCCTGGCGCCGATCGCGAAGGTCCTGAACGACACGGTCGGGATCAAGCACGGGCTGATGACGACGATCCACGCCTACACGGCCGACCAGCGCCTCCAGGACATGCCGCACCGCGACCTGCGCCGCGCGCGCGCCGCCGCGGTCAACCTGATCCCGGCGTCGACCGGTGCCGCCAAGGCGATCGGCGCGGTGATTCCGGCGCTGAACGGCAAGCTCAACGGGTTCGCGGTCCGCGCGCCGGTTCCCACCGGCAGCGTCGTCGATCTCACGGTCGAAGCCGAGCGTGAGACGAGCGTCGACGAGGTCAACGCCGCGCTCAAGGCGGCTGCCGAGAGCGGCCCGCTCCAGGGACTGCTCCTCTACACCGAGGACCCGATCGTCTCGACTGACATCATCAAGAATCCGGCCTCCTCCATCCTCGACTCCCAGCTGACCGTGGTGATGGACGGGACAATGGTCAAGCTCGTTTCCTGGTACGACAACGAGTGGGGCTACTCCAACCGGATCGTGGAGCTCGTTCAGAGGGTGGCTTGAAAACGCTCGCTGACCTCGGCGACGTCACGGGCAAGCGGGTGCTCGTCAGGGTCGATTTCAACGTGCCGCTGAAGGACGGCGGAATCGCCGATGACACAAGGATCCGGGCCGCGCTGCCCACCCTGCAGGAGCTGCTCGGCCGGGGCGCCAGCCTCGTCGTCGCGTCGCACCTCGGCCGCCCCGAGGGGCGCGACCCGCAGTTCTCGATGCGGCCCGCGGCCGACCGGCTGGCCGAGCTGAGTGGCGCCGATGTGACGCTGGCGCCGGGCGTCGTCGGCGAGGAGGTCGGCGCGTTCGCCCGCAACCTCAACCCGGGACAGATCCTGGTGCTGGAGAACGTCCGCTTCGAGCCTGGGGAGACCCGGAACGACCCGGCGCTGGCGGCGGCGCTGGCCGAGCTCGGCGAGGCGTACGTCAACGACGCGTTCGGCGCCGCCCACCGGGCGCACGCATCAACCGAGGGAGTCGCGCGGCTGATGCCCGAACACGCCGCCGGACGGCTGCTCGAGCGTGAGGTGAGGACGCTTCAGAAGATGCTCGAGGACCCCGCGAGACCGCTCGTGGCGGTGCTCGGCGGCGCCAAGGTATCCGACAAGATCGCGGTGATCGACCGCTTCCGCCAGGTCGCCGACGCGATCCTGATCGGCGGCGCGATGTGCTTCCCATTCCTGTCCGCACAGGGCCACGCCGTGGGCGCGTCGTTGTGCGCGCCGGAGGACGTCGAGCTCGCCCGGCGAACGCTCGCGACGGCCTCGCAGGCGCGCGCCCGGCTCGAGCTCCCGGTCGACCTTGTGGTCGCTGACCGGCTGGCGGCGGAGGCGCAGCCGCAGACGCTCGACGGCGTCGAGGTCCCGGAGGGGATGATGGGGCTCGACATCGGCCCGCGGACCGCGGAGGCCTACGCGCGGACGATCGCCGGCGCCGGGACCGTCTTCTGGAACGGCCCGATGGGCGCTTTTGAGATCGAGCCGTTCGCCGCGGGGACGCGGGCGATCGCGGAGGCAGTCGCGCAGGCCCCCGGCACGACCGTCGTCGGTGGCGGCGACTCCGTCGCCGCGCTCGTCCAGTTCGGCCTCGCCGATCAGGTCACGCACCTCTCGACGGGCGGTGGGGCGGCCCTCGAGCTGATCGAGGGCAGGGAGCTCCCGGGCGTCGAGGTGCTGCGATGAGCTCGTCCGGCGGGCCGCGCGCCCGCGTCCCGCTGATCGCCGGCAACTGGAAGATGCACAAGACCGTCGCCGAGGCCGAGGCATTCATCGCGGGGCTGCTCCCGCGGGTCTCGAGCGTGACCGGCGTCGATGTCGCGGTCTGCCCCGCGTTCCCGTCGCTCGGCCCGGTCGTCGACTCGACGCGCGGGTCGCGCGTCGAGGTCTACGCGCAGAACATGCACTACGAGCGCCAGGGGGCGTTCACCGGCGAGGTGGCGCCGCCGATGCTCACCGAGCTCGGCGTCCACGGCGTGATCCTGGGTCATTCGGAGCGCCGGCAGCTGTTCGGCGAGACCGATCGCGCGCTCCAGCTGAAGGTTCCCGCGGCGCTGGACGAGGGGCTCGTCCCGATCCTGTGCGTGGGGGAGACCGAGGAGGAGCGTGAGAACGGCGACACCGAGCGAAAGCTCCGCCACCAGGTGCAGGAGGGCCTCCAGCGGGTCGAGACCGAGCGGCTGGGGGACGTGGTGATCGCGTACGAGCCGATCTGGGCGATCGGCACCGGCCGGGTCGCGACCCCGGAGCAGGCCCAGGACGCGCTCGGGTTCGTCCGCGCGCTCGTGGCCGACCGCTCGCCCGAGCAGGCGCGTCGCACGCGCGTCCTATACGGCGGGAGCGTCAAGCCGGAGAGCTGTTCCCCGCTGCTGGCGCTGCCCGACGTCGACGGCGCGCTCGTCGGCGGCGCAAGCCTCGAAGTCGAGTCGTTCGCGGCGATCGTGGCCGCAGCCGCCTGATGGCGTCGGGCCCTGGGGCGCTCCCGGTGAGCTCGGCGGCACTGATCATTCTCGATGGCTGGGGGCTCGCGCCCGAGGGCCCCGGCAACGCCGTCTCGCTCGCCCGCACGCCGGTGTTCGACGAGCTGTGGTCGACCTTTCCGCACACACAGCTGACGGCCGGTGGGCGGGCGGTAGGGCTTCCCGAGGGCCAGATGGGCAACTCCGAGGTTGGGCACCTGAATCTCGGCGCGGGTGCGGTCGTGATGCAGGACCTGACGCGGATCGACGTCGCGGTCGAGAACGGCGAGCTCAGCGCGAACGAGGTGCTGCGTGAGGCGTTCTCCGGGGCGCCTCGCGTGCACCTGATCGGGCTGGTGTCCGACGGCGGCGTGCACTCCGGCTTCGGGCACCTGCACGCGCTGATCGAGCTCGGCGCGTCGCTGGGGGTCGAGGACCTCGTGCTCCACGCGTTCACCGACGGACGCGACACGCTGCCGACCTCGGGTGCCGGCTACCTGCAGACGGTCGAGCGCTGGATGGCCGGGGCCGGCACCGGGCGCGTCGGCTCCGTCGTCGGGCGCTACTGGGCGATGGACCGTGACCGCCGCTGGGAGCGGGTTCAGCGCGCCTACGACCTGCTCGTGCACGGTCACGCCGAGTACCGGGCGTCATCGGCAGCCGAGGCCGCGCGCGAGGCCTACGAGCGTGAGGAGACCGACGAGTTCATCGCGCCGGTGCTGGTGGGGGACGAGGCGCTGATCCGCCCCGGCGACTCGGTGTTCGCCTTTAACTTCCGCCCGGATCGGATGCGGGAGATCACCCGCGCGCTCGCCGAGCCGGGGTTCGACGAGGTCAACCGCGGCGGCGTCGAGCCCGTCGCGCGCTACGCGACGATGACCCGCTACGAGGAGGATTGGACGTATCCGGTGGCGTTCCCGCCCGAGTATCCGGCGACGACCCTCCCGGCGGTGCTGGCGTCGCACGAGGTGCGCCAGCTGCACGTC
>DATKFF010000205.1:0-4767 GCA_035511595.1 Solirubrobacteraceae bacterium
GGTGGTGCGCACGCGACCGTGGACCGCCCCGGTGCCGGCGGTCGGTCAGGCCCCGGTGGCGCAGCTGCGAGCGCTCGAGGAGGAGGAGCAGCGGGTTGTCGACCAGGCTTGAGATCCCGGTCGAGGGCGGCTCGCTGGCCGCCTTCCGGCTTGGAGCTGGGGGCGGCGTCCAGCCGGTGCTGGCGATTCACGGGATCACCTCGAGCTACGCCAGCTGGGTTGCGGTCGGCCGCGCGCTGGGGGAGCGGGCCGCGCTCGCGGCGGTCGACCTGCGGGGGCGTGGCGACAGCAACGGCCTACGGGGGCCCTACGGGCTCGCGAGCCACGTCCGTGACATGCTCGCGGTGCTCGACGCACTCGGGCTCGAACGGGCCGTCGTGGCGGGGCACTCGCTCGGGGCCTACATCGCGGCGAAGCTGGCGGCCGAGCATCCCGAGCGGGTGCGGTCGCTGGTGCTCGTCGACGGCGGGCTCCGGATTCCGGGAACTGCCGAGGCCGATCCGCAGGCGTTCCTCGACGCGTTCCTCGGGCCGGCGCTGGCCCGCCTGCGGATGCGCTTCTCCAGCCGCGATCAGTACCGCGAGTGGTGGCGCGCCCACCCGGCGATCGCGGCCGGCGACGTCGACGAGGCCGACCTGGCGGTGTACGCGGACCACGACCTGATCGGGGAGCCGCCCGAGATGCGCTCGGCGGTCCTGGAGGAGGCGGTGCGCGCGGATGCCGCCGACCTGTTCGCCTCGGGCGACGACGCGGACGCGCTGGCGGTCCCGGCGACGCTGTTGTGCGCGGCGCGGGGGCTGCAGGACGGGCCCGACCCGATGCAGCCGCTTGGGCTGGCGCAGGCGTGGGCCGCGGGCGCTCCTGAGTTGCGGGAGGTGATCGCCGTCCCGGACGTGAACCACTACACCCTTGTGCTCGGCCGGGCCGGCTCGGACGAGGTCGGCGACGCAATTGCGAGCGCCGCCGGCGGCTGATCAGCGGAGCGCCCGCCCGGCGCCCCAGCGCTCCTCGACGCGGGCGAGCCGCCACGCCGCGAGCGCGATCGCCCACGTCGCCACAAACATGACGACCACGATCACGCCGAGCGTGTTGATGTTGATGCCCTCGAGCCAGCCCCAGAAACCGCCGTGCGCTCCGAGCCGCTGGGCGAGCAGGCCGCCCAGCTCGATCGTGGCGATCACCAGTGCGGTCGCGACCGACAGGCCGGTGATCACGAGGTTGTAGAAGACCTTGCGGACGGGCCTGGCGAACGCCCATCCGTAGGCGAACGTCATGAACGAGCCGTCGAGCGCGTCGAGCAGCGACATCCCCGCGGCGAACAGGATCGGCAGGCACAGGATCGCGTAGAACGGGAGGCCGGCTCCGGCTGCTCCGGCCGCCAGGAACAGGAGGGCGACCTCGGTCGCGGTGTCGAACCCCAAGCCGAACAGGATCCCGACCGGGTACATCTGCCAGGACGAGCTGATCGTCGCCGTGAGGCGGCCGAAGACGCGATTCATCGGACCGCCGATCCGCAGCTTCGCCTCGGCCTCGGCCTCATCGCAGTCGCCGGAGCGCAGCTGCGAGATCCCCTTGACGATCCCCAGCAGAACCGCGATGTTGATCGCCGCGAGGACGTACAGGAAGCCCGCCGAGACGCCGGTGCCGACCAGCCCGGTGACGCTGTGCAGGGCCGATCCGCCGTTGCGCACCTGGCCGCCGAGCGAGCGGATTCCGAGCGCGAACAGAAACGCCAGCACGAACACGACCGTCGAGTGGCCGAGCGAGAACCAGAACCCGACGGTCATCGGCCGCTTGCCCTCTCCCATCAGCTTCCGGGTCGTGTTGTCGATCGCCGCGATGTGATCGGCGTCGAACGCGTGCCGGAGACCGAGCGTGTACGCCGTCAGGCCGGTTCCGACGAGGAACGCCCCGGCACGCGCGACCCGATAGTGGTGGGGCGCGACCAGCCCGAGCAGCAGGAAGAACCCGATCGCATGCAACGCGATCACGGCGCCCGCCATCCCGACGGCCGCCCGCCACTGACCCGTATCGAGCGAGGACCCGATCCGGGCGCGGCCTGTCAGCGCGCTCATGTCGGCATCACGACCCACAGCCGGGGAGCGAGCTCGGTCAGCATCTCTTCCGGCAGCTCATCGACGCGCCCAGCCTGCGCCTTCTGCATCGCGAGGGCCAGCTCGCGCCACGCGAGCGCCACCGCCCCCACCCGCGCGGTCGGCCCCCAGCCGGTGGCCGCGCGCAGCTCGTCGGCGCGCGCGCGGACCTGATCCGGCGTGAGCTCGCCGAAGGGCACGTTGGCGCCCTCGATGTAGACCGACTGCATCAGAACGCCGGCGAGCGCCCCGTCCATCGCTCACCTGCCTCCCAACCGTGCCGCGGCAACCGCCGCCTGGCCGTAGGAGATGCCGCCGTCGTTGGCCGGGAGGCGCTCCGGGACGAGCACCCGCAGGCCGGCCTGAACCACCCCCTTCGCGGTCGCTTCGAGCAGCCGCCGGTTCTGGAACACGCCGCCCGAGAGGACCACCAGCTCGGCACTCGTCCGCGACGCGGCGCGCGCGCAGGCGGCGACCGTGGCGTCTGCGACGGCGCGGTGAAAGCGGGTTGCGATCGCCGCGACCGCGGTGCCGGAGGCGGCGTCAGCGGCCACGGCGCGGATCGCCGCCCGCGGGTCGAACGTCATCAGGCCGCCGCGCTCAACCAGCTCGATCTCGTAGGACCCCCCCTCGCCGGGGTCGCAGGCCGCCTCGAGCTCGATCGCCGCCTGGCCCTCGTAGCTGACGCGCGGACAGACCCCGCACAGGGCTGCGACCGCGTCGAACAAGCGGCCGACGCTGCTGGTGAGCGGCGAGGCCGGGCTTCGTGAAAGCCGCGCGATCTGACCCCAGAGCCGTCGATCGACGTGCGGCGCCAGCGCCGGGGGCAGCGCCGGCTCGTCCTCGCCGGCGGCCGCCGTCAGCCACGCGCACGCCATCCGCCACGGCTCGCGGATCGCGCGCTCGGCCCCCGGCAACCGCACCGGCCACAGCGTCCCGATCCGATCGAACCGCGAGCCGTCCCCGCACAGCAGCTCGCCGCCCCAGACGGTCCCATCGGTTCCGTATCCGGACCCGTCGAAGATCGCGCCCACCGCATGCCCGGGCACACCGTGCTCGGCGAGGCACGCCGCCAGGTGCGCGTGGTGGTGCTGCACGCCGATCAGCTCGACGTCGTCGCGCTCGAGCGCGTACTTCGTCGAGAGGTACTCCGGATGCAGGTCGTGGACGACGACCTCGGGCGTGACTGCGAACAGACGCTGGAAGTGCTCGATCCCCTCGGTGAACGAGCGCAGCGTCTCGTAGTTGGAGAGGTCGCCGACGTGATGCCCGACCCACGCCCGCTCGCCCTTGGCCACACAGAAGGTGTTCTTCAGCTGCGAGCCACACGCCAGCAGCGGCCTGGCGCTCCCGCCTCCGGGCAGGCGCAGGCTCCCGGGCACGTACCCGCGTGAGCGGCGCAGCGTCACGCCGCGGGGCACCGGCGCCGACACGACGCGCACGACCGAGTCATCGGTCCGTGTCTCGATCGGGCGGTCGTGCAGCAGGAACAGGTCCGCGATTTCGCCGAGTCGCCGCACCGCCTCCTCGTCGCGGAAGGCGATCGGCTCGTCGGAGACGTTGCCGCTCGTCATCACCAGCGCGGTGCCGCCCTGGTCGGCGAAATCGCCGAGCAACAGGTGGTGCAGCGGCGAGTAGGGGAGCATCACGCCGAGCTCGGCCGAGTGCGGCGCGACCGCCCCGGCGACGGCGGCCCCGGGACGGCGGGGAGCAAGCACGATCGGGCGCTGCCGCGAGGCCAGCTGCGCTCGCTCCTCGGCGCCGAGCACGACCAGCTCACCGGCCGCCTCGAGCGACCCCGCCATCAGCGCGAACGGCTTGTCCTCCCGGTGCTTGCGCGCCCGCAGCGTCGAGACCACCCGCTCGTCGTCGGCGCGGCACGCCAGGTGAAAGCCGCCGACCCCCTTGACCGCGACGATCGCCCCGGCGAGCAGCGCCCGGGCAGTGGCCTCGACTGCGTCGCGCGCGCCGTCGGCCGCCACCGGCGTGCCACCGGCGCCGGCCAGCGCAAGCGCCGGTCCGCACTCGGGACACGCGTTTGGCTGCGCGTGGAACCGGCGATCGGAGGGATCGTCGTATTCGGCGCGGCAGCGCGAACACATCGCGAACCCCGACATCGTCGTCAGCGGGCGGTCGTACGGGACACCGCGGACGATCGTGAACCGCGGGCCGCAGTTGGTGCAGTTGGTGAACGGGTAGCGGTAGCGGCGGTCGGCCGGGTCAAGCAGCTCGCGCAGGCAGTCCTCGCACGTCGCGATGTCGGGCGTGACCGGCGCATCGGCGACCCCGCCGCGGGGGCTCTCGCGGATCCGGAAGCCGCGCTCGCCGGTCGCCGGCAGCGGCTCGGAGCTGACGCGCTCGAGCACCGCGAGCGGCGGCGCCTCCGGCCCGAGCCTCGCCAGCAGCCGCTCGATTGCCCGCTCGCCGCCCTCCGCCTCGATCACAACGCCATGGGCGTCGTTCAGCACGAACCCGGCGAGCGTCAGCTCCTCGGCGAGGCGGTACACGTACGGCCGGAAGCCGACGCCCTGGACCGTGCCCTGAACCCTGACACGAACGCGCGTCGTGGCCTCGGTCGCGACGCTCATCCGACCAGCTGCCTCAGGACGTGGTAGGCGCTCGCCTGCGCCTCCTGGATCCTGGGGATGTACTCCGAGCGCGTCACCACGACGTG
>DATKFF010000206.1:0-4380 GCA_035511595.1 Solirubrobacteraceae bacterium
CCTACCCGCTGCTGATGGGCGAACGCCTCGACATCCACCATCACGGCGAGCCGATCACAGTGACCGTCGGCGAGCCCGTGCAACGTCCGATCCCGCCCGCGACCCCACTCGAGCCTCCGACCCAGCCGCGCGGCCGCGCGCCAGAGCGCCGGCACGTGCCGGGGGCCGCATAGCGAAGGTTGCGTCCGCTACTGCTAGCGGTACGCGATCACGTACGCGCCGGGTCCCTGCGGCGTCGGCGTTCCGGTAGTAGTCGAGCTGGCGGCGCCACTTGTCGAACTTGCCGCGACCAGCACCGCCCCCTCGGCGATCGAGACGCCGTTGCTCGTGAGCCCAGTGCCGGTGGGCGCACCGGTGTCGAGGCTCAGCTGGCGCTTGAAAAGCAGCGTGCCGTCGCCCGCGTCGAAGGCACTCAAGAAGCCGTTGTTGTCAACCACGTAGACGACACCATCAGCGGTGCTGGTCGACTGATAGTGAACTCCGTCGGCCAGCGGGCTGGCCCAGTTCAGGGCGCCCGCATCCCTTCCCAGTGAAAACAGAGCTCCACCGGGCGTGCCGACGACGTCGACCGACCTGCCGTCGAACGCCGTGGAGCCCGCGTTGCACACCTCGCAGGGCCCGCCGACCAGCTGATGCCAGACCGGTGCCATCGTCGTCGCGTTGGCCACGTGGTAGACGCCGGCCTTCTGAAGGTCGCCGACGAGCTCGTTACCAGAGGAGTCGGTGAACAGGTTGGGTGACGCTCCGAAGTCGAGGTCGAGCTGCCCGCAGACGGGATCGTCCAAAGGCCATGGCGCGCCGGAGCTGTCCGATGCTGAGCAGGCCGGAGTCTGTGTAGCAGCCTGCAGCGCCCCTGTGTACTGGTCGACGTTGCCCGCGTAAGCCGCGACGATCTCGCCGTACTTCGGGTTGGGCGTGATGCCGTCTGACAGGTAGCGGTTGAGATCAACCTTGACTATCGCGTCCGTGTTCGGATCCTGCTTGGTCTTGGAATCGGGATTACCGGTGCCGTAGTAGAGGAACCCCGTCCGGGGGTCGAAAGCCGGGGTGTCCCATAGCCCGCCGCCCGCGTAGCCCTGGGCCTGATCTGCGGGCGAGACGACCGGCGTGACCTTGATCAGCGCCCCAGTGGTCGCGTCGATGATCGCGAAACCGCCCGATCCGACATCGTCGCCCTCCGGATCCGAGTAGCCGGCTACGACCGTCCCATTGACAACGGTCGGGCTCGCGTTTGTGTAGTACCCCGAGCTCGAGATCAGCGGGGGGCTCTGCCACACGACACTGCCCGTGGCGCGATCGAGCGCGATCGCATACGGGCCTCCGGTCTCGTCCACGAGCCAAATCACCTCTGAGCCGCTGACCGCAGCGGCGCCCACAACGGCGCCGCCCAGACCCGGGTTCGGCACCGTCAACCGGTGCTCCCAAACAAGCCTCCCGCTCGATCCATCGATCGCGAACAGGTTGCCGGCAGTCGAGCCGACGAAAACGCAACCACCCGAGACCACCGGTGTGCTGTCAAGGGCGGACGAATCGCCATAGCTGGCCGTCGAGAACACCCAGGCGGCGGAGAGCGAGCCCACAGAACTCGGCCCGATCGTCTGCTCCAGAGTCTGATCGCGGCTGTTGGCAAGGTCGTGGCCGTAGACCGGCCACTCACCGGCGGGCGATGGCGGCGCCGAACATGACGGCGGTCCCGCAAGTGCCGTGGGGGCAATCGTGAGGCTCAGTGCAGCCGTCAACGACGCCACGCCGAGCGCGCGGCCGAGAGACCAGCGATGCATCCAGACCCTCACAGAGCTGCGTACTATGCCCGCCGCGATCAGCCCCGCGGTACGAAATTCGGTCAAACCGAAGCAGTCGTATCCTCGCGCCGATGGCGCAAGCGGTCCCGCTCGGCGAGCACGCCCCGCACAACGCGATGGACCGCGCCGACGAGATCGCGCGGTTTCACGACCGCTGCAGCGAACTGATGCGTGAGCTGCTGACCGAGCTGGCCGTGGCGCCGGATCGGCCGCGACCATTTCCCGAGATCGAAGACGCGATCGGGTGGCCGCGCCGGCGAATCGCCTCCGTCCTCGGCGGCGTCTGCCGACTGCGGCAGATGGAGTTCGGCGGGCGCCGGCCCTACCGGTTCCTCGACACGCGCCATTCTGCCTCCGGTCGCTGGGAGATGTGGGTGGACTCCGCCCAGGCGCAGGCGATCCGCGCCGCGCAGCGCGCCGAGCAGGCCGAACTGGCGCTGGCGCGACCGTCCGGGCACTAGCGCCGCGCCGGCAGCGCGCGGATCTCGTCGCCCACCGCGAAGCGACCAGGCTCGAGGATGTCGGCGCGCAGGCCGCCGCGGTGCACAAGCTCGCGCAGAACCGGACGTGACGCGTACCGAGCGACAACGGTGCACGGCTCGCACAGGCGCGTCCCGCGACAGCGGACGTCGCCGATCGCGAACTCGTGGCCGACCAGCGCGTTCACGTCGATCCCGCGCGTAACCAGGTTGCGGCGGTGCTCGTCCGGCGAGAGCGACGGCTCGAACGACTCGCACACCTCAGCCGCGATGATCGTCAGCGCGCTCCCGGGCAGCCCCGAAGGGAACGTGCCGGTGCCGGCGACGTGTCGGTCGCCCTCCACCCCCAGACCCGGGAGTGCGCGAGCCGCCGCGAGGCTCTCGACCGGCGCGCCGGCGGACCCGGCCACATAGATCCCCTCGAGCGTGCCGACCCCGGCGGGCGCCTCTGCGGGCGACGGAAGCGCGAGCACGATGTCGGTGGCGGCGACGAGGAAGCCATCCTCGATCCAGCCGTCCTCGAGCAGTTTGCCGCCGGCCGGATCCCAGACGACGCCCGACGGCACGCCGTACATGACCACGGCCCGGCGGCTGTCCGAGCCGGGCGGACGACCGCGTGCGATCCATGGCCCGGGCCACGAGAAGGACGCCGGCTCGGCGATCCGCACCAGCCCCAGCCCGCGACCACCGAGCCACCGTGTCACCGTCCACCCGGTCGCGGGATCCTCGTCGGGGCCCGGCTCCGGCAGATCCTCGAACCGCAGCTCGAGGATCGTCGCCACGCAGGCGAGGAACGAGTCAGCGTCGGGCGCCGATCGAGCATCTGGGATCCGAACCTCACGCACGACAGCATCGTTGCATCCGGGGCGGTTACGCTCGCGGGATCCTCGAGCTCGCCACACCACACGGCCCGGCTCGCGTCTACCTCAGCCCGGTCGAGCAGGCGGCCGGAGCGTTGGTGCTCGGCCATGGCGCAGCCGGCGGCGTCAAGGCGCCCGACCTGGCCGCGGCCGCCGAGGCGGCTCGGGAGGCCGGGTTCAGTGTCGCGCTCGTCGAGCAGCCGTATCGGGTGGCCGGCCGGCGTTCGCCGCCGGCCGCCCGCCAGCTGGACACCGCTTGGCTGGCCGTGATCTCGCAGCTCGGCGACACCGTGCTGCGCGACCTCCCGCTTGTGTCTGGCGGCCGCTCGTCGGGCGCGCGCGTGGCGTGCCGAACGGCGGCCGAGGCGGGCGCCGCGGCGGTCCTATGCCTGGCGTTCCCGGTGCATCCGCCGGGACGGGGCGACGATCCGACGAAGAGCCGGCTGCCTGAGCTCGACGCCGTCGCCGTTCCGGTGCTCGTGGTGCAGGGCGAACGCGACCCGTTCGGGATGCCGCCGGACGGCCCGAACCGCCAGGTCGTGCGCGTGGCGGGCGATCACTCGCTGCGCGCCGTCGCCCCCGTCAGGGCCGCCGTCGCCGAGTGGCTTCGGGGACTGAAAGCGTGAACGCGGTCGGTCTCATCTACGGCACGATTACGGTCGGCGCCCTACTGGCGGCCGAGAGCGCCCAGAGCGAGACCTACATCGAGACCGTCGGGGCGGTCGTGATTGCGCTGGTGATCTACTGGCTGGCCCGCTCGTACGCGGAGTTCACCGGGGAGCGCCTCGAGCGGGCCGAGCCACTCAGGTTCGCGGCGCTCGGGCGGACGATGCTGCACGAGGTCTCGATCCTGGCCGGCGCCGCGATCCCGCTGCTAGCGCTGCTCATCTGGTGGGCGGCAGGCGCCAGCTTGGGTTCGGCCGTCACGGCGGCGGTCTGGGTGTCGGCGGCGATCACCGCGTTGATCGAGCTCGCCGCCGCGCTCCGCGCCAAGCTAACCGGCCTCGAGCTGTTGGCCCAGACCGCCTTAGGCGTGCTGCTCGGCGTGCTCGTAATCGCGATGAAGCTCGTCCTGCACTGAGGCGCGGCGCTACCCGCCCAGCGAGTAGTGCGCGAAGAAGAAGAACCAAACTTCGGCCACCAGCATCGCTGCGGCCACCGAGACGATCGTGATGCGTTCTGGGAGGCTGAGCGGCCTTCTCACCTCGAGCGCGCGCCGCTCGCCGCTCATCGGTTTCA
>DATKFF010000207.1:0-11557 GCA_035511595.1 Solirubrobacteraceae bacterium
CAGTGGGCGATGCTGGGCTCGAACCAGCGACCTCCGCCTTGTCGAGACGGCGCTCTCCCAGCTGAGCTAATCGCCCGGGAGGATCCGTAAATGTAGCGCCGGCGCTGGTACGCCGGCGGGTGCGGCGCAAAGTCAAGCGACGTCCGCGCCCCGTGGCCGGCTGCCGTACGCGGATAGCATCAGCCTCCACATGGAATTCGAGCTTCCGGACGGCAAGATCCTCAGTCTTCACGACGACGCCACCGGTGCCGACGCCGCCGCGGCGATCGGGCCCGGACTGGCTCGGGCTGCGCTGGCGGTCAAGGTCGACGGTCAGCCCAGAGATCTGGGGCGCGAGCTCGTATCCACCGACGGCGCCCGCCCCCACAGGCTGGAGGTCGTTACCGATCGCAGCGGAGAGGACGCCCTCAGCCTGATCCGGCACGACGCCGCGCACGTGCTGGCTGAGTCGGTGCTCGAGCTCTATCCGGACGTCAAGATCTCGATCGGGCCTCCGATCGAGGATGGCTTCTACTACGACTTCGAGTTCCCCGAAGGCGTGTCGCTGTCGGACTCCGACCTCGGTCCGATCGAGGAGCGGATGCGCCAGCACATCAAGGCCGACGAGCCCTTCGTGCGCGTGGACGTGCCCGTCTCCGAGGCGCTCGAGCGCTTCCGTGCCGAGGGCCAGGACTACAAGGTCGAGCTGATCGAGGACCTGATCCGTGACCGAGGCGTCGAGACGGTCAGCCTTTACACAAACGGACCGTTCACCGACCTCTGCGCGGGCCCGCACTCACCCTCGACCGGCCGGATCAAGGCGGTCAAGCTGCAGTCGGTCGCCGGGGCGTACTGGCGCGGCGACGCTAACCGGCAGATGCTCACGCGCGTGTATGGAACCGCGTTCTTCTCAAACGCCGAGCTCGAGCAGTTCCTGGAGCGGATCGAGCGTGCGCGCGCCAACGACCACCGCAAGCTCGGCCCGCAGCTGGGTCTGTTCACGTTCTCAGAGGTGTCGCCCGGGTCGGCGTTCTGGTTTCCCGCCGGCACCGAGGTCTACAACTCGCTGGTCAACCTGAGCCGCGAGATGGGTCGCGAGCGCGGCTACACCGAGGTCAAGACGCCGCAGGTGTTCGACAGCTCGTTGTGGATGACCTCTGGTCACTGGGACAAGTTCCGTGAGCACATGTTCATAACCGAGTACGAGGGCCGGGCGGTGGGACTGAAGCCGATGAACTGCCCTGGTCACTGCAAGCTGTTCTCGCTTCAGCAGCACTCCTACCGTGACCTGCCGGTGCGCTACTTCGAGCCGGGGTTGCTGCACCGCCGCGAGCCGAGCGGCACGCTACACGGACTGCTCAGGGTCCGCCACTTCGCCCAGGACGACGCCCACATCTACTGCGCCGAGGACCAGATCCAGGAGGAGGTCGCCGGCTGCCTGGAGTTCGCGTTCGCGACCTACGCGATCTTCGGGCTCGAGGTTCGACTCGAGCTCTCCACCCGTCCTGACCAGCGGATCGGCTCGGACGACCTGTGGGATCGGAGCGAGGCGGCGCTTCAGAGCGCGCTCGAGAGCCACGGGCTCGACTACCAGGTCAACGAGGGTGACGGCGCCTTCTACGGGCCGAAGATCGACCTGCACATGACCGACTCGCTCGGCCGCTCGTGGCAGCTCGGGACGATTCAGCTCGACTACAACATGCCCGCCCGGTTCGGCCTGGTCTACACCGGCGCCGACAACGCCGAGCACCAGCCGGTGATGATCCACCGCGCGCTGATGGGCTCGTACGAGCGATTCATCGGGATCATGCTCGAGCACCTGCAGGGCGAGCTGCCGGCGTGGCTCGCGCCAGTGCAGGCGATCGTGCTACCGATCGCCGATCGCCACCACGAGTACGCCGAATCCGTCGCGGGCTCGCTCAAAGGGGCGGGGCTTCGCGCCGAGGCCGACGCGCGCGGGGAATCGGTCTCACGCAAGATCCGCGACGCCGAGCTCCGGAAGATCCCGTACATGCTCGTGGTCGGGGACCGGGAGCAGGAGGCCGGCGAGGTAAGCGTCCGCGAGCATCGCCGCGGCGACCTGGGTTCAATCGGCGTCGCGGAGTTCACCGAGCGGCTCGAACAACAGGTTGAAACTCGCTCTAGCGGGTAGCAAGCGACGCTATACTCGGACATGTTGATCCAACTGATCCATCACACACGGCCCGGCGCCGCTTGACCACAGGACGCCACCGCAGCTAGTGCCGGTCCCTAAGAAGTTCGACCGGCGGCCCCCCGAGCGGGACCTGACTAGGATCAACGAACGGATCCGGGTGCCCGAAGTCCGTCTGATTGGCGAGGACGGCAACCAGATCGGTGTCGTGAAGACCGATGAAGCGCTTCGCTATGCGCAGGAGCGTGATCTCGACCTGGTCGAGGTGGCGCCGGAGGCGCGTCCGCCGGTCTGCCGGGTGCTCGACTACTCCAAGTACAAGTACGAGCAGGCGCAGAAGCAGAAGGCCGCACGTAAGCACCAGCAGCAGATCACGATCCGGGAGATCAAGTTCCGGCCGAAGATCGCGCAGAACGACTACGACACCAAGAAGTCGCATGTCCGCCGCTTCCTGACCGGCAAGGACAAGGTCAAGATCACGATCATGTTCCGCGGTCGCGAGGTGACACACCCCGAGCGCGGCACCGCCTTGCTTGACCGTCTCGCCGATGAGGTCTCCGACATCGCCGTGATCGAGCAGTCGCCCCTCCAGGACGGCCGCAACATGACGATGATGCTGGCTCCCTCGAGGGCGATCCTCGCCGGGGGCGAGAAGGCCGACGGCGAGAAGGCCGACGGCGAAGTACCGGCCGCCGGCTCCGGCAAGCCCTCCGAGCCCGCGTCACAGCCGGCGAGCAACGGGGCGCAAGCACCGGCCCCCGAGGCCGCCGAGCAGCCGGCCACGGCGCCGGCCGACGCCACGGTCTGAGCCGGGCGCGGGTCAGAACTGGCGACGGTCAGGCCGAAGGCCGTCTGCTTTACTAGGCGGCCGCGATGCCGAAGATGAAGACCCATTCGGGCGCCAAGAAGCGCTTCAAGCTGACCGCCACCGGCAAGGTGCGCGGGCGCAGCGCGTTCTCGAGCCACATCCTCGAGAAGAAGTCGCCCAAGCGCAAGCGGCGCCTGGCGGCGCCGGCCGTGATCGCGAAGCACGACGAGAAGCGGGTCAAGATCCTGCTCGGCGCGCCCCACAGGAGCGGCAAGTGACGAGGGTCAAGCGTTCGGTACACGCGCGTAAGAAGCGCCGCGCGACGCTCGAGCTCGCCAAGGGCTATCGGGGGGACGCGAGCCGGCATTACCGGGTCGCCAAGGAGGCCGTGCTCAAGGCCGACCAGTACCGGTATCGGGACCGGCGCAACCGCAAGCGTGACTTCCGCCGGCTGTGGATCACCCGCATCAACGCCGCTGCGCGTCAGAACGAGCTCTCGTACTCGCAGTTCATGCACGGCCTGCAGCTCGCCGGCGTCGAGCTCGACCGCAAGATCCTCGCGGACATCGCCGTCCGTGACGCAGACACCTTCCGACGCTTTGCCGAGCGCGCCCGAGAGGCGCTGGCGGCCGGCTGAGCGCAGAGCCGAGACCACCAGCACCGCCATCGGGCGCCGCTCCAGCAGGAGGGCGCCTTTTTTAGTTCTCCGCCACGATGACCATCACCAGCCACCAGAACCAGAAGCTCAAGGAGATCCGCAAGCTCCGCCAGCGGCGGCGCTGGCGCGAGCGCTCGGGCCGGTTCGTGGCCGAGGGCGAGGACCTGCTCGCCGCGGCCGACGCGGCCGGCTGGCCGGCGCTCGAGCGCTACTGCGTGACCGGCAGCGGGCTGCCCGGCATCGAGGTCGGGGCCGACCTGCTGGCCTCGGCGTCGGGGCTCGGGTCGGGCACGCGCACGCTGGCGGTGTATGACGAACGCTGGGCCGAGCGTCCGCTCGGGCCGCTGTGCGTCTACCTCCACGGGCTCCAGGACCCCGGCAACGTCGGGGCGATCCTTCGCAGCGCGCAGGCGTTCGGTGCCTCGTCGGTGGCGCTCGGCCCTGGGACGGCCGACCCGTACGGCCTCAAGGCGGTGCGGGCGAGCATGGGCGCGGTATTCGCCGTGCCGCTTGCCAAGGCCGCCGACGTGAGCGAGCTGCCCGGGGCCAAGCTGGCGCTGGTGCCCGGGGAGGGCGCCCCGCTGGACGAGATCCCGCGCGCGCGCGAGCTGACGCTGATGATCGGCGCCGAGCGTGACGGCCTCCCGCGCGAGATCCTCGTGCAGGCGGATCACCTCGCCCACATCCCGATCGACACCAACTCACTGAACGCGGCGATGGCGGCCACGGTCGCGCTGTACGAGCTAACTAGGATGGCTCGCGAGATGACCGGGATCGAAGGCAGTCAGGGATGACCGACCCGGGCGAGGGCACCCCGTCGGTTGATCGGATCGGGCAGATCCGCAGCGAGGCCGAGCGGGCGATCGGTGCCGCGACCGACACGCGCGCGCTGGACGAGGTCCGGGTGCAGTTCCTCGGGCGCAAGGCCGAGCTCCCGAACCTGCTCAGGGGAGTCGCGAGCCTCGCCCCCGAGCAGCGAGCCGCGATGGGCAAGGCCGCCAACGAGGCCCGGCAGGCACTCGAGCGCCTGATCGAGGCTCGGATCGAGGAGCTCGCGGCAGGCGAGCTGCAGGACCGACTCCAGCGCGACCGGATCGACGTCACGCTGCCGGCCGATCCGCTGCCTGAGAACGGGCACCTGCACCTGATCACCCAGACCCGCCGTGAGCTCGAGGATGTGTTCATCGGGCTCGGGTTCGACATCGCCGAGGGGCCTGAGGTCGAGACCGCCTACTACAACTTCGACGCGCTCAACACGCCGGTCACGCACCCGTCGAGGCTGATGACCGACACCTTCTACTTGAAGCCGGTCGACGACCTGTTCGCCCCGGACACGCGGCTGCTACGGGTCCACACCTCGCCGGTGCAGATCCATGCGATGGAAGAGCAGCCGCCGCCGCTTTACATCGTGATGCCGGGCCGGGTCTACCGCCCGGACTCCGACGCCACACACACGCCGCAGTTCCACCAGCTCGAGGGCCTGGCGGTCGACACCGACGTGACGCTCGCCGACCTCAAGGGGACGCTGCTGGCGTTCGCCCGTGCGATCTTCGGCGAGGAGCGAGAGATCCGGCTGCGGCCGCACTTCTTCCCGTTCACCGAACCGAGCGTCGAAGCCGACGTCTCGTGTTTCAACTGCACGGGTGGGGTCACCGCGGACGGGCATCGCTGCCCGATCTGCAAGGGCACGGCGTGGCTCGAGATCCTCGGCGCCGGGATGGTCGACCCGAACGTGTTCGAGCACGTCCGTGAGTACGGCTATGACCCCGAGAAGATCCAGGGCTTCGCGTTCGGGATGGGGATCGAGCGGATCGCGATGCTCAAGCACGGCGTCCCCGACCTGCGGCTGCTGTACGACAACGACATCCGCTTCCTGGAGCAGTTCGGATGAGGGTGCCCGTGAACTGGCTGCGGGAGTACTGCGACCCGCCGCTCGAGGCGGGGCAGCTCGCCGAGCGTCTGGCGATGACCGGAACCGAGGTCGAGCGCGTCGAGCGCTACGGCGTCACCGCGCTCGAGAACTTCGTCGTCGGCCGCGTGCTCCAGACCGAGCAGCACCCGGACGCCGACCGTCTGACCGTGTGCGTGGTCGACGCCGGCGACGGCGAGCCGCGTCAGATCGTGTGCGGCGCGCCCAACGTCGCCGCCGGCCAGACGGTCGCGGTGGCGAAGCCCGGGGCGGTGCTGCCCGACGGGAACAAGCTGAAGAAGGTCAAGCTCCGAGGGATCGAGTCCGACGGGATGATCCTCGCCGAGGACGAGCTCGCGATCGGCACCGAGCACGCCGGGATCCTGGAGCTCGATGGCACTGGATCCCCGCTGAAGCCGGGGACTCCGCTCGCGCAGGTGCTGGAGATCGCCACCGACGTGCTGGTGCTGGAGATCACGCCCAACCGGCCCGACTGCCTGGCGATCTACGGCGTCGCGCGTGAGCTGCACGCGGCGACGAGCGCCCCGCTCGCCACGCCGCCGTGGGCCGACGATCCTGGGCGGGAGGGACCCGTCGAGGGCGTCACAGTCACCGTCGAGGCCCCCGATCTCTGCCCACGCTTCACCGCCCGCGTGTTCGACGACGTCAAGATCGGCCCGAGTCCGCCGTGGATCAAGGCGCGGCTGATGGCGGCCGGGCAGCGTCCGATCTCGAACGTGGTCGACATCACCAACTACGTGATGCTCCTGACCGGCCAGCCGTTGCACGCGTTCGACCTCGATCGCGTCAAGGGCCACCAGCTGACCGTCCGCCGCGCGCATCCGGGCGAGCAGCTGCAGACGCTCGACGGCCAGACGCGCACGCTCGACGATCAGGTGGTGCTGATCGCCGACGCCGAGGGCCCGACCTCGATCGCGGGAGTGATGGGCGGGGCGCGCTCCGAGGTCGAGCCGGATACCTCGCGGGTGTTGATGGAGGCAGCGACCTGGGACGGACCCAACATCCACCGCACCTCGCTCAAGCTCGGGCTGCGCAGCGAGGCCTCGACGCGGTTTGAGAAGCAGCTGCAGCCCGAGCAAGCAATGGATGCGCAGGCCGTCGCCACCAAGCTGATGATCGAGCTGTGCGGGGCGACCGTCCGCTCCGGGACGATCGACATCGGCGGCCCGGGTCCCGAGCCGCTCACGATCCACGTCAGGGACGCCCGCGTCGAAGGGCTGCTCGGGATCCCCGTGCCGCGCGAGCGCGAGCGGGAGATCCTGAGCGCGCTCGAGTTCGAGATCGCCGGCGCCGGCGACGGCCTCGACGTCAAGCCGCCGCCGTTTCGCCGACTTGACATCACGCGCGAGGCCGACGTGATCGAGGAGATCGCCCGCCTCGGCGCGCTCGACCAGCTGCCGGCGACGCTCCCTTCACGCCACGGCGCCTACGGGCGGCTCACGCCCCGGCAGCGTCTGCGCCGCCGCGCCGCCGACGCGCTCGCCGCGCAGGGCCTGCACGAGATCGTCGGCTGGAGCTTCACGGGACCCGAGCTCCCGGACCGGCTGCGGTTGCCCGAGGATCATCCGCTGCGACCCGCCGTCGAGCTCGAGAACCCGCTCTCGATCGAGCAATCCCGGCTGCGCACGACGCTGCTTGGATCGCTGCTGGACGCCGCCGGGCATAACCGCGCACGCGGCACCGGGCGGCTGCGTCTGTTCGAGGCGGGCGCCGTGTTCTTCCCGGATCCCGACGGCGGCCTCCCGCGTGAGCCCCAGCACCTCGGCGCCCTGCTCACGGGCGCCGTGCGACCCCCCAGCTGGCGTGACGCGGACCCGCCGCAGGCCGACTTCTTCGCCGTCAAAGGCGTCCTTGAGGGACTCCTCGACGCGCTCCGGGCGAGCTGGAGCGTCGAGCGCGCGAGCGAGCCGTTCCTGCATCCCGGGCGGGCCGCGCGCGTGCTCGTCGACGGGCAGGACGCCGGCTGGCTGGGGGAGATCCACCCGCTGGTCGCCACGCAGTGGGGCCTCGACGGTACGGTCGCCGCGTTCGAGCTGGACCTCGATCTCGTGCCGGAACCCGCGACCCCGCTGTACGAGGACGTCACGAGCTACCCCGAGGTGCGCGAGGACCTCGCCGTCGTCATCCCAGATGAGGTCAGCGCCGCACGGGTGATCGAGGTGGTCAGGAGCAGCGGCGCGCCGCTGCTGCGCACGGCCGAGGTGTTCGACGTGTACCGCGACCCCGAGCGGGTGGGTGAGGGCAACGTGTCGCTGGCACTGCGCCTCAGCTATCGCGCGCCCGATCGGACGCTGACCGACGAGGAGGTCGCGCACCAGCGCGAGCAGATCACCCGCGCGCTTGCGCAGGAGCTCGGTGGGAGGGTACGTGCCTCGTAGCGTGGCGGTCTTCGGTGCGGCTGGTTTTACCGGCGCGCTGGCCGCGCGCCTGTTGTTTCGGCACCCGTCGTTCGAGCTCAAGACGGTGACCGCGCGAAGCGATGTCGGCCGGCGGCTGGACGAGCTGTACCCGTACCACCGGGTGCCGCTCGTGCTCGAGGAACTCGACCTCGACCGCCAAGGCGACCTCGATGCGGCCGTTGTCGCCTACCCGCACGGGGCCGCCGCACCGCTGGTCAAAGGACTATTGCTGCGAGGCGTGAAGGTCGTCGACCTGTCCGCGGATTTCCGGTTGCGAGACCCCGCGACGTATCAGCTGTGGTACCGCGAGCACGAAGCGCCGGAGCTGCTCGACCGGGCGGTCTACGGGCTGCCCGAGCTATATCGAGAGGAGCTCCGCGGCGCCGCGCTGGTGGCGAACCCCGGCTGCTACCCGACTGCGGCGCTGCTGGCACTCGCGCCGCTGGCCGGCCACGGACTGATCGAGGACGTCGTGATCGACGCCAAGTCGGGCGTATCGGGCGCCGGGCGCGCCGCGACGGACAAGACGCACTTCGTGACGGTCGACGAGAACGTCGTCGCCTACGGCGTACCCGGGCACCGGCACACACCCGAGATCGAGCAGGAGCTGGCGGTATTGGATCCCGCCCACCCCGACGTGCCGATCACCTTCATCCCGCATCTGCTCCCGCTCGACCAGGGCGAGCTCGTCTCTTGCTACGTCACCGGCGACGGCGCGCTCGCGGACGCCGACCTCGACCAGCTGTACGCCGAGGCGTACGCGGACGAGCCGTTCGTCGAGGTCGTCGCGTCGCCACCGGGGGTTCGCGATGTGCGGGAGACCAACTTCTGCCGCGTCTCGGTCCACCGCGACGAGCGCACCGGGCGGGTAGTCGTGTTCGGCGCGATCGACAACCTCTGGAAGGGCGCCGCGTCACAGGCGGTTCAGAACCTCAACCTGATGTTCGGCTTGCCCGAGGGGGAGGGGATCTCGTGAGCGACACGACGACCTTCTTCCGCTCGCGGTGGGTGCAGGCGCCGGCGAACGCGACCGAGCT
The DNA here is from genome assembly GCA_035511595.1 of Solirubrobacteraceae bacterium. Classification (GTDB taxonomy): domain Bacteria; phylum Actinomycetota; class Thermoleophilia; order Solirubrobacterales; family Solirubrobacteraceae; genus Palsa-465. The sequence continues at coordinate 8,964 of DATKFF010000207.1, forward strand.
CGGCGGCGGCCTTCCGCAGGGCTTTCGCGCGGCCGGGGCGGCCGCCGGGATCAAGCAGAGCGGCGCGCTCGACGTCGGGCTGCTCGTCTCGGATGCGCCCGCGACGACGAGCGCAGCGCGCTTCACGCGCTCGGGCACGCAATCGGCCCCGGTGTTGCTTTGCCTGGAGCGCTGCGACCTGCAGCGGATCCGCGCGGTGGTCGTCAACTCCGGCAACGCCAACGCGGCCACCGGCATGCCGGGGCTCGAGGACGCGGCCCGGATGCAGGGCTCCGCCGCGATCGCGACCGGCGTCGGCGCCGAGAACCTGGTGGCGGTCGCCTCCACGGGAGTGATCGGCGTGCCGCTGCCGATCGACAAGCTGACCCGCGGGATCGCCAGCGCCTCGCACCAGCTGCGCGCCGACGGTGAGGTCGACTTCGGCGAGGCGATCAGGACGACTGACGCGTTCGCCAAGCGCGCGTGCCTCGATATCGAGCTGACCGCCGGCACCGTCCGGCTGACCGCACAGGCCAAGGGCGCGGGGATGATCTCACCCGGCTTCGCGACGCTCCTGTGCTTCGTCCAGACCGACGCCGCGCTGTCGGCGGAGACCTGCGAGCTGCTGCTCGGCGTGACCGTCAAGCGCTCGTTCGAGCGGGTCACCGTCGATGGACAGCTGTCGACATCGGACACCGTGATCCTCCAGTGCAGCGGCGAGTCGGGTGTCCGGATCGAGCCTGAGACCGACGACGAGCTGCGCTTCGGGGAGGCGTTGGACGCGACCCTCCGTCAGCTGGCGCTGGACGTCGTACGCGACGGCGAAGGCGCGCGGCGGACCGGGCGGGTGCTCGTCCGCGGCGGCGACGTCGAGACCGTCGACGCGGTCGCCCGCGCGGTCGGCAACTCGCCGCTCGTCAAGACCGCGCTCTACGGCGGTGACGCGAACTGGGGGCGGATCGTCCAGGCGGTCGGGATGGCGCTGCCCGGCACCGCGCCGCTCGCGGTCGACGTCGCGATCGAGGGCGTTCAGGTGTGCGCGCGGGGCGGGGCGATCCCGTACGACGCCGACGCGGTCACCGCCGCCGTCCAGAAGGACGAGGTCGAGTACGAGATCGGTCTCCCGGGAGAGGGCGCCGAGACCGAGCTGTTCTTCTCGGACCTGGGGCATGAGTACGTCACGATCAACGCCGACTACACGACCTGATGAGCGCCACCCGAGACGTAGCCACGCTGCTCGAGGCGCTCCCGTACATCCGGGAGTTTCACGGCAAGACGGTGGTGATCAAGTACGGCGGCGCGGCGATGAGCGATCCGGCGCTGAAGGAGGAGTTCGCGCGGGACGTCGTGCTGCTCAAGTACGTGGGGATGAACCCGGTCGTGGTCCACGGCGGCGGCCCGGAGATCACCAGCTACATGGAGCGGCTCGACCTGCCCGTGGAGTTCGTCGACGGGTTGCGCGTGTCCGACGCGCCGACCGTCGAGATCGCGAAGATGGTGCTCGTCGGGAAGGTCAACAAGGACATCGTGCTCCTGATCAACCGCCACGGGATGCCGGCCGTCGGGCTCTCCGGGGACGACGGGATGTTGTTCCGGGCCGCGCGCCAAGCGTCTCCGAGCGGTCAGGACATCGGCTTCGTCGGGCGAATCGAGCGGGTCGACGTCGACCTGCTGAACCGGGTCGCGCAGGACTACATCCCGGTCGTCGCAAGCGTCGGCGCCGACCGTGAGGGCAACTCCTACAACATCAACGCAGACGAGGCCGCCGGCTCCGTGGCCCGCGCGCTCGGCGCCTACAAGATCATGTTCCTGACCGACGTCCCCGGCTGGCTGCGCGACCCCGAGGACCCTGACAGCGTGATCTCCGAGGCGAGCGCGGACCAGGTCGAGGCATCGCTGCCGACGGTGGCGGGCGGCATGCGCCCGAAGCTCCAGGCGTGCATCGACGCGATCCACGGCGGCGTCTGGAACGCCCACATCGTCGACGGGCGGGTGCCGCACTCGCTGCTGCTGGAGCTGTTCACGGACGCCGGGATGGGCACGAAGATCGGACCGTCAGCTTGAGCGGCGCGGCGACGACCGGGGCGGGCGCGACGCTCGCCGAGCTCCAGGAGCTCGAGCGGCGCTATGCGATCGGCACCTACGCCCGCAACCCCGTTCAGTTCGTCCGGGGAGTGGGCGCGCGGCTGTGGGACGAGGACGACAACGAGTACCTGGACTTCCTCGCCGGGATCTCGGTGCTGAACGTCGGCCACTGCCACCCGCGCGTCGTCGAGGCCGTCCGCGAGCAGGCGGGGCGGCTGACGCACGCCACCAACCTGTACTACACCGAGCCCGCGCTGCGGCTCTCGGAGCGGCTGTCGGAGAGCTCGCTCGGCGGCAAGGTGTTCCTCACCAACTCCGGCACCGAGGCGGTCGAGGCGGCGATCAAGCTCGTCCGACGCGCGCGCCCGCGGGGCAACCTCGTCGTGCTCGATGAGGCCTTCCACGGGCGCACATACGGGGCGCTGTCGGCGACGCCGCAGGAGTCAAAGCAGGCGCCGTTCGCGCCGCTCGTGCCAGGGTTCGTGGTCGTTCCGAAGGACCCCGACGCGCTTGCCGCCGCGGTCGACGAC
>DATKFF010000208.1:0-13020 GCA_035511595.1 Solirubrobacteraceae bacterium
GCCAGCCCCCAGGTCGAACTCCACGCGCCGGAACCGCGCGAGCGCACGGCGGTGGTCGTGCACCGCATCGCCGAAGCTGCTGGTGGTCGAGCGATCGGAGACGATCCGGTCGAGGTTGACGTCCGCGAGGATCAGCTGCGCATCGTCGGCGAATCGCTCGGACTCGGCCAGCCGGTCGCCATTCTCGTAGATCATCGCCTGTCCGTCCCACGCGAGATCGGTGGTCGACTCTCCGACCCCCGCGGCGGCGAACACGAGGCCGGCGATCGTCCGCGCCGACTGGGAGGCACACAGCAGCCGCCGGTAGTCCGCTTTGCCGATCGTGACGTTGCTGTCCGACAGATTCGTCAGCAGGGTTGCGCCGGCGAGCGCCCCGTAGGTGCTCGGCGGGATCGGAGCCCACAGGTCCTCGCAGATCTCGACGTGCAGCACCAGCTCGGGCAGATCGGCGCACGCGAACAGCAGCCGGGCGCCGAACGGGACGGACCGCCCGAGCAGCGCCATCTCGTCCCTGACCAGGTCACGGGCGGCGTGGAAGTGGCGCTTCTCGTAGAACTCGCGGTACTCGGGGAGGTAGCTCTTGGGCACCACGCCGAGCACCCCGCCGCGGTGGATCACGACGGCGGTGTTGAAGAGCCCGCCCTCGGCCCGCAGCGGTGCCCCGACCACGATCACCGGCGAGAGCTCCGCGCTGGCGGCGATCACCATCTGCAGCCCGTCGAGCACGGAGTCGAGCAGCGCCTGCTGGTGGAACAGGTCCTCGATCGAGTACCCGGAGAGGCCGAGCTCCGGGAACACGACGACCGCGGCGTGCTCCTCGGAGGCCCGACGCGCGAGCGCGAGCGTCCGCTCGGCGTTCACCTCGGGCTCGGCGATCTGGACGACGGGAACGCCCGCCGCGACGCGCACGTACCCGTGGCTGTAGAGCGAGTGAAATCGGTGCCTGATGGCGTTCGCCGTTGAGTTCATCTGCGGCGAACGTAACCAGATCGAACCCGCCATCGCCGCCGCTGCAAGCGGCCTACCAGGACGGCTGCGGCGTGCCTCCCGCTAGATCGGCTGGTAGTAGACGAGCTCGCCCCGGGTGGGCCCGGCGAACAGGTACATCGTGACCACGAGCACCGTCCCCTGGCCGTTCGGCCCGGGCTCAACGCGCGCGACCGGGTTGGCGAACGAGCTGGCGACGGTCTGCGACCCCATCCGCAGCGCCAGCGAGTAGCTCTGGCTGGAGGCAGGATTTTCGAGCACGACCCGCCAGGCGCCGAAGTCGTTGAAGCTCGTCTGACCCTCGTAGACCCGCCAGCGCAGGTTGTCGAAGCCGAACTGCCGCCAGTCGCCGTGGCTGCCCGTCAGCCCCAGACGATCGAGCACCGCGTCGGCGTCGGGGTCGGTCCGCGCGGTCCAGTTGCGGAAGCCCCGGAGGGTCCCCAGGGCTTCGCGGTCTGGCCCGCGCCAGCCCTTCGGCGCCGACTCGTAGTGGAACCCGACCTCGATCACAGACCGGTAGAGCGAGCCGTGCCATTGCGCCCAGAGGATCGTCGGAGTGCCGTTGTTGTAGGGGGAGAACAGCCGCGGGAGATCGCGCTGCGCGGTGAAGCGGTTGGCCAGGAGCGCCTGGAGGGTGGGATAGAAGCGCAGCCGCACGACATTGCCGCTGTGGGCGGTGTGCTTCTCGTAAGCGAGCAGGAAACCTGATGAGCCGGCGATCGAGCGCACCGTCGGCATGCTCGCCCCGCTCGGATCCAGGACCTCGAGCCTCCGCCAGTGGATCAGGTCGGTCGAGTAGGCGAGGCTGCTCCGGAAGTCGACGACCGGGTCGCCCGGCAGCCTGAACGCGGTGTGGTAGACGCCGAGGTACCCGCCCTGCGGGTCGGGTATCGGGTCGAGCACCGACATCGAGTCGCCGAGGTTGTCGCGCGCGTCATACGCGACCCGCCCTGACCCGGGGCAGGGGACGTCCTCGAGCAAGCGCTGGAGCTGGTCGGCGGCGCTGGTCTGCGCCTGCGGATCGTTCGCCGGCTGCGGCAGGTCGCTTTGGCACTGGTCGCCGGCGAGCGTTCCCGTGACGACGGCCGTGGCGCAGCTGGTCAGCGTCTCGCCGGGGACGCAGCGCGGCTCCGTCGCCGAGGCAGCAGCGGCAGCGACCGCGCAGACGAGCACCGCGAGCGTGGCGATCGACCACCTGCAGCGATAGCGCGGATACCCCTGAAGCACGCCGGCCGATCATAAACCCGAACCTCGACCGGGCGTGCCACCACCGAGTTAGCATCAGCTCGCGTGAGGCGTGTGCTGTTGCTGGCGGCGGCGATCTGCCCGCTGTGCGTCACCGCCGGTCCGGCCGGCGCCTCCAGCTCCGACCCGTACTGCACGGGCTCCTACGGCGGCGCCCCTCCCCGCACCGCGGGCGCGCTCCGGTTCGGAATCGATCCCGGCCTCGCCGGAAGCGCGGGCGGGGTGCAGCTGCCTTCGGCGGCAGATGACCCGGCGAAAGACCTGGCGGCGGTCAAGGCGCTCGCGCCACCCGGCAGGCAGCTCGTGGTCCGGTTGAACCGTCTGTTCTGGTCAGACGGGCAGACGGGGATCGACAGCTTCAAGGCGCAGACGAATCAATACACGCGCCTCGGATTCGAGGTCGAGCTCCAGGTCCGCTACCACCCGCCCTCGGGCGAGGCCGGGGACATCCCAGCGTGGCTCGGCTACGTCCGCCACGTCGTTGACAGCTTCGGCCCGGACAGGCGGGTCGTCGCGATGACGATCACCAATGAGGTCAATTTCCAGTACTCGCCGAACACCTCCGACGGCTATTACGCAGGGGCGCAGGACGCGCTGATCCAGGGAATCGAGGCGGCGCACGCAGAGGCGCTGCGCAAGGGCTACAGGCAGCTGAAGTTCGGCTTCACCTACGCCTACCGCTTCTCACCCCAGGGCGACGCCAGCTTCTTCTCATATCTTGGGGCGCACGGCGGCAAGCCGTTCCAGAGCGCCCTCGGATTCGTCGGGCTCGACTTCTACCCGGGCACCGTGTATCCGCCGGCGATGGCGCCCGGCGACACGTACACGGCCGAGCTGGCGCAGGCCGCCGGTGTGGTGCGCGACTGCTTCATGCGGATGGCGGGAATCGGCGCCCGGACCCCGATCTGGCTCACCGAGAACGGCGTTCCCACGGGCGTCCTGTCCGACGCCCAGCAGGCGGCGGCGCTGAGCGAGCTCGTGACCGCCGCCCACGCCTACTCGGGCACGTTCGGGATCACCGACTACCGCTGGTTCAACCTGCGCGACTCGACCTCGAGCGGACCGGAGACGCTCGTCGGCCCGACGTTCGCCTCCGACGGGCTGCTCCGAGACGACTACAGCGCCAAGCCGTCGTTCGCCGCCTACCGCGCGCTGATCGCGCAGCTCGGCGCCCGCACGGTCACGAAAACTCCGAAGCCGGCTCCCCGCTGCGCGCGTAGGCGGGGCGCGGCACGCGCTCGGTCAGCTGCTCGGCGGTCCTGCGGGCGGTCGCGTTCGCCCAAGCTCCGGTCGTCAGGAGGCCGAGCACGAGGATCAGCGCGCCGAGGCCGACGATGATCCACCAGCCGGCATGGGTGGCGGCCGCAAAGCCGAGGCCGATTCGGCCGGCGATATTCCCGCCGACGATCGCGCCGATCACGGCCACCCCCAGCGTCACTCCGACCTGACGGCTGGTCGACGCGACCGCCGCCGCCACGCCCGCCTGTGCGGGCGGCATCCCGGAGACGGCCGTGTTGGTGATCGGCGGATTGATCAGCCCGACGCCGATCCCGAAGATCAGGTACGCGCCGAGCAGATAGACGGTCGAGGTGGTCGCGGTCAGGCGCGTCAGCATGAGACCGCCGGCGATCAGCGCGACCGCCGCCGCCACCAGCGACGGTCGGGCGCCACGCCGCCCCACGAGACGTCCTGAGATCGGAGAGAAGATCAGCAGCATCCCGGCCATCGGCAGCAGGTACAGCCCGGCGTCCAGTGGTGACAGGCCCCGGACGTCCTGGAGATACAGCGTGTTTAGGAACAGGAATCCGCCGAGTGCCGCGAACGCCGCCACCGCGATCGCGCTGGCGCCGGAGAACGGCGCGCTGCGGAAGAACCGCACCTCGAGCAGCGGCTCGCGGCGGCGGAGCTCGTAGGTGATCAGCGCGGCGAAGGAGACCGCAGAGAACACGAATGTCCCGACCGTCTGCGCCGAGGTCCATCCGGCCCGCGGAGCTTCGATGATCGCGTAGGTCAGGGACGCCAGCGCGGCGATCACGAGGACCTGCCCGACCGGGTCGACCCGCCGGGGGTGGGGGGCGCGCGAATTGGGAACGAACGCCGCGGTGAGGATGATCGCCAGCAAACCGACCGGAACGTTGACGAAGAACACCGCCCGCCACCCGACCGAGTCGACCAGCGCGCCGCCCACGACCGGACCGAGCGCGAGGCTCAGTCCGAAGGTGGCGCCCCAGACGCCGAACGCCTGGGCACGCTCCCGGGGATCGTCGAACACGTTGCGGACGATCGACAACGCGACCGGGTTGAGCATCGAGCCCCCGACCGCCTGGACGACGCGCGCCGCGATCAGCAGCCCGAGGCTCGGCGCCAGGCCGCACAACAGCGACCCCAGCGAGAAGACGACCAGCCCGGTCTGGAACACCTTGCGACGGCCGATCCGGTCCCCGGTCGACCCCGCGAGGAGCAGCAGGCTGGCCAGCACCAGCGTATATGCGTCGATCGTCCACTGGAGGCCGCGCACCGACGCGTGCAGGTCCCGATGGATCGCCGGCAGCGCAACGTTCACGATCGTGGTGTCGAGCCCCACCATCAGCAGGCTCATGCAGCAGATCGCGAGCACCACCAGGCGATTACGCCGGCTCGAGTCGGCCATACCAGTAGGCTAGTCCGCAACCCGGGACGGTTTTCTCGTGAACACCCCGAACACTGCCCACTCCGAGGGGTCGTCGTCGTTCCCCAAGGCGGCGACGCTGGAGCTCCGTGATGTCGCCAAGCGCTATCCGGGTCAGGGCGAGCCCGCGATCGTCGATCTGAGCCTCACCGTCGGCGCCGGCGAGGTGTGCATCCTCGTCGGGCCCTCGGGCTCGGGCAAGACGACGGCGCTGCGGCTGATCAACCGCATGATCCCGTTGACCAGCGGGGACATCCTGCTCGGCGGGCGCAGCGTGCTTGACCGTGATCCGAACGAGCTGCGTCGGGAGATCGGGTACGTGATCCAGCAGATCGGGCTGTTCCCGCATCTCGACGTCGCCGACAACATCGCGACGGTCCCGCGCCTGCTCGGCTGGGACCGCCGGCGGATCGCCGCCCGCGTCACCGAGCTGCTCGAGATGGTCAGCCTCGAGCCGGAGATCGGTCGGCGCTACCCCGCCCAGCTGTCGGGCGGGCAGCGCCAGCGCGTGGGGGTCGCGCGGGCGCTCGCCGCCGACCCACCGCTGATGCTGATGGACGAGCCGTTCGGCGCGATCGACCCGATCAACCGGGCCCGGCTCCAGGACGAGTTCAAGGCCCTCCAGGAGCAGGTCCGCAAAACGATCGTGTTCGTCACCCACGACATCGACGAGGCGATCAAGATGGGGGACCGGATCGCGATCCTGCGTGAGGGTGGACGGCTGGCGCAGTACGACACGCCCGCAAAGATCCTGATCGACCCCGCCGACGAATTCGTGGCCGAGTTCGTCGGAGCCGACCGGGCGCTCAAGCGGTTGGGGCTCGAGACGCTCCAGGAGGTCAAGCTGCTGAGCCCGAACGGCCTGCCGGTCGCGGGCAAAGTTGAGCGGACCGCCACGGTCCGAGACGCGTTGTCGCAGATGCTCGCCGAGGGCGGCAAGCCGCTGGAGGTGCTCGACGATCAGGGCAAGGTCGCGGGAATCGTGACGCTCGAGCTGGTCGGGGGCCTGCTGGCGTGATCGCGCTCGCCGCCGGCACCAATCCGGTGATCCCGAGCTTCGGCGGCGCCCGCGCGTTCGCGTGCGAGCGGGCCAACCGGCTGTTCTGCGCCGACTGGGTCTCACGCAACTGGTCGGCCGTGCTGTGGCCGGCGCTCCGTCAGCACATCGTTCTGACGCTGATCGCGGTGTCGATCGGGTTCCTGATCTCGACGGCGCTGGCGCTCGTCGCCTATCGCCAGCACTGGCTCGAGCGCCCGGTGCTGATCGTCACCTCGATCCTCTACACGATTCCCTCGCTGGCGCTGTTCGAGCTGCTCGAGCCGGGCTTCGGGCTGACCCGCACGACGGCGGAGATCGCGCTCGTCTCCTACACCCTGCTGATCATGTTCCGCAACACGCTGACCGGGCTGCGGGAGGTCCCCGACGACGTCCGCGACGCCGCCGCGGGGATGGGGATGGGGCCGATGCAGTCGCTCCTGCGCGTCGAGCTTCCGCTGGCTGCGCCGGCGATCATCGCCGGGCTGCGAATCGCGACCGTCACCGTGATTTCGCTGGCGACCGTCGCCTCGCTGGTCGACAATGCCGGCCTCGGGGTGCCGATCCTGACGGCGATCTCAAACGACGTCTTCAAGACCGAGCTGATCGCCGCGGGCGCGCTGGCGGTCGCTCTGGCGCTGGCCGCCGACGCGCTGCTGGTGCTGGCGCAGCGGTTCCTGACCCCGTGGACGCGGGCCGGCTGATGCAGAGCTTCATCGACGCCTTCAAGTTCATCGGCCGCAACGGCCAGGTTCCCGGCGACCCGCCGCTGCCGACGCTTGTGCACCTGACGCTCGAGACGCTCAAGATAGCCACGATCGGGGTCGCCATCTCGGTCGCGATCGCCCTCCCAATCGGGCTGTGGCTGGGACACGTCCACAGGGGTTCGTTCGTCGCGATCAACCTCGGCAATGTCTGGCGCGCGCTTCCGAGCCTCGCGGTGCTGGCGATCGGGGTGGCGTTTCTCGGGATCGGCCTGCGCAACGTCGAGCTCGCGCTCGTCGTGCTCGCGATCCCCCCGATCATCACCAACGCGTACGTGGCGATCAACGGAGTGGACCGTGACGTCGTCGATGCGGCGCGGGGAATGGGACTCAGCGGATGGGAGGTCTTGCGCAAGGTAGAGCTGCCCCTCGGGATCCCGCTGATCTTCGCCGGTATCCGGACCGCCGCGCTGTTCGTCGTCTCGACCACCACGATCGCGGCGCTGACCGGCTACAGCGGCAGCCTTGGCGACATCATCAACAACGAGACCACCTACCACCTTTCCGGGGTGCTCGGCGCGGCGATCTGCATCGCCGGGCTGGCGCTCGTGGTGGAATTCGCACTCGCGGGGGTCCAGCGGCTGCTGACGCCCGAAGGGCTGAAGGTGAAAGGGACGAAGAACGCGGCGTCGGCGCTAACGGGCGCGGCGACCGAGACCCGCCTGAGCAGTGATCTGACATGACCACAGAGCCAATCGGAGGAAGCATGACGAAGATGTTCAGAACCGCAGCGGTGGTGCTCGGCCTCGCGGTCGTGCTCGCCGCGTGCGGGAGCTCGTCGTCGAGCTCGAGTACGACCAAGTCCACCACGACCTCGACGCCGGCCGCCACACCCACCGGCCCCGTGGTCGGCACACCGCCGGCGGCCACGAGCGGCCCGGGCGTCGGCAAGCCGCCGGTGACGCTCGGCGACAAGAACTTCACCGAGGAATTCATCCTCGGCGCCCTGTACACCCAGGCGCTGGCTGCGAAGGGGTACAAGGTGACACTGAAGGCGAACATCGGGTCCTCGGAGCTGATCTACAAGGCGCTCCAGTCGGGCCAGATCGAGGGCTATCCGGAGTACACGGGGACGCTCCTGACGGCGATCGCGAACAACACCGCCCCGCCGAAGAGCGCGCAGGACGCGTACCAGGAAGCGAAGGCGTTCCTGCAGACGCACGGCTACACGATGCTCAACGACACGCCGTTCTTCGACTCGGACGCGATCGGGACGACCAAGGCCTACGCGACGGCGCATCACCTGACCACGATCGCCGACCTGAAAGCGCTGGGCAAGAGCGTGAAGCTCGGCGGCCTGCCCGAGTTCGAGACCCGAGCGCAGGGACTCGTTGGCCTGAAGAAGGTGTACGGGATCAACCCGACGTTCGTGCCGCTCGCCAGCGGACTGTTCTACAACGCGCTCAGCTCCGGACAGGTGAACGTGTCGGACGTGTTCACCACCGACCCGCAGCTGGGGAGCGGCAAGTACGTCGTGCTCACCGATCCGCAGCACGAGTTCGGTTTCCAGAACGCGGCTCTGATCATCAAGCAGAGCGTTCTCAACGCCGAGGGGCCGGCCTTCGCCCAGACCGTCAACAAGGTCAGCTCGCTGCTGACGACAAAGGCGATCATCGCGATGAACGCCGCCGTCGCGCTCGACAAGCAGCCACCGCCGGCGGTCGCGCACGCGTTCCTGGCCGCCAACGGCTTGTTGTAGCTTCAAGCCACCGTGAGCGCGACCCGCCCGGCAACCGAAAAGGCCGCCGGCGGGTCGCGTTTACCTTCCCGCCTCGGTAAGCACTCCCACGAGGGGGCTGAGCTCGGGGTCCTGGGCGGCCTCTCGGCCCTGAGCCTCGACGCGCTGTCAAGCGTGGCGTACGGGCCGGAGGCGATGGTTCTGGTGCTGGTCGCGGCCGGGACCGGGGTGCTTCACGACGTCGTCCCGGTGACGCTCGTGATCGTCGCGATGCTGTTCCTGCTGGTCGTCTCGTACTCCCAGGTGATCGAGGCGTACCCCGAGGGCGGCGGCGCGTACTCGGTGGCGAAGGCCAACCTCGGCCGCTGGCCGAGCCTGCTGGCGGCGGCCGCGGTGATCATCGACTACGTGCTGACCGTGGCGGTCAGCCTTGCGGCCGGGGCCGCCGCTCTCGCGAGCATGTTCCCCGGGCTTGAGCACCATCTGCTCGCGGTCGCGCTGATCGGGCTCGCGATCCTGACGTTCGTGAACATGTTCGGGATCGCCGAATCGGCCCGCCTGCTGATGGTGCCGACGCTGATCTTCATCGTGAGCATGATCGGGGTGATCGTGGTGGGGGCGTTCCACTCGCATCCGGTCGCGGTGATCGGGACCCCCGAGCGCTTCCCGGTGACCGAATCCCTCGGGATCGTGCTGCTGCTCAAGGCGTTCGCATCGGGGTGCTCCGCGGTGACCGGCGTGGAGGCGATCTCGAACGGGGTGCCGGCGTTCCGGCAGCCGCGGATCCGGACCGCGCAGGGGACCGAGATCTCGCTCGGGGTCCTGCTGGGAGTGATGTTGCTCGGGCTGGTGCTGCTGATCGACGCGCACGGCGTAGTGCCTCGGGGCGGGGTCACGATCCTCGCCCAGCTGATCGCCTGGGCGTTCGGCAAGGGGGCGGCGTTCTACGTCGCCAACCTGTCGGTCGCGCTCGTGCTGGGCCTCGCCGCGAACACGAGCTTCGGCGGCCTGCCGGTGTTGATGAGCCTGCTGGCCAAGGACCACCGGCTGCCCCACTTCTTCTACCTGCGCGCGGAGAAGCCGGTGTACCGGTACGGGATCGTCGTGCTCGCGATCCTCGCGGCGGCGTTGCTGGTCGCCGTCGGGGCCGACACGTTCAGACTGATCCCGCTGTTCACGATCGGCGTGTTCGTCGGCTTCACGATCAGCCAGCTGGGACTGGTCCTGCACTGGCGCAGCACCAGGCCGCCGCGCTGGCGGGCTCGCGCCGTGTTGAACGGAACCGGCGCCGTCATGACCGCGATCGCCGTGGTGGTGTTCATCTCGACCAAGTTCCTGCACGGCGCGTGGGTGGTGGTACTGACGATCCCTCTGCTGATGATGCTCTTCTCCCGGATCGAGAGCTACTACGACGAAGTAGGCAGGGAGCTCAGGTTCGGCAAGACGCCGCCGCCCCCGCGCCAACGCGAGAGCATCGTGGTCGTCCCGACGACGACCGTCAGCCGGCTCACCGAGATGGCGCTCAGCGCCGCGCTCTCGCTGGGCGACACGGTCGTGGCCGTCGCGGTGGCCGGCGACGAGCAGGAGGCGGACCGGATCAAGCGCGCCTGGCACGACTGGAGCTGCAACGTGCCGATCGAGGTCGTGATCGACCCGCAGCGGTCGCTCGTGCGGACCGTGCTCAAGTACGTCGAGTCGGTGGAGAGCGACGATGCGATCATCACGGTCCTGATCGCCGAGCTGCGTCCCCGCAAACGCCGGCACGAGATCCTCCACAATCAGCGGGGACGGCTCCTGGAGGCCGCCCTCGAAGCCCGGACGGACGTCGTCGTCGCGACGCTACCGTTCCACCTCCACGACTGAGATGGATGGATACATGCGCGGCCGGGTGGCGGTCTACCCTCACCGTAGATGACTGGTTCCTCAACGGGCAAGAGAACGCTTAACGAGGCGGCGCATAAGGCCGATGCAGAGCGATCGGGCGAGGCCGACGACGCTGTTCGCCAGAGCCACCGGCCGTTTCAGAAGCCGAGCTTCAACATGGCGGCGCACAAGCTCGGGTACTGGGCTCCCCCGGACTCGAGCGCGCTCGACGAGGAATCGGAAGCCACCCGCCGGCGGTTCGCGGCGATCACCGATTCGCAGCGAGACGTCATCACGGGCGCCAGCCGCGCCGTCCTCGCGCTGGGCGCTCTCGGCGTGGTCTACGGTGACATCGGCACCAGCCCGCTCTATACCGAGCAGGTGGTCTTCAGCTCGTATCGCGCGACCGCGCACATCACACCCGCCACGGCCTACGGGGTCGCGTCGCTGATCTTCTGGGCGCTGATGATCGTCGTTTCGATCAAGTACGCGGGATTCATCATGCGCGCGCACAACCGCGGCGAAGGCGGGATCATGGCGCTGACGGCGCTGCTCCAGCGCAACCGGGTCCCGCGCGGCATCTTGCTGGTTACGCTCGGCATCTTCGGCGCCGCGCTGTTCTTCGGCGACGGCATCATCACGCCGGCGATCTCGGTCCTCGGCTCGATTCAGGGCGTCAAGGTCGCCACCCCGGACCTTGCGCATCTGGTCGTGCCGCTGTCGGTCGCGATCCTCGCCGGGTTGTTCGTGCTCCAGCGATTCGGCTCGGGGAGGATCGGGTGGCTTTTCGGGCCGGTAATCCTCGTCTGGTTCGCCACGATCGCGGTCCTTGGCCTCGGGCAAGTGGTCAAGGATCCCGCCGTGTTCCAGGGCCTTTCGCCGACGTGGGCGGCCCGGTTCATGATCGATCACGGCGCGGCCGGCTATCTGGTGCTCGGTGGGGTGGTCCTTGCCGTGACCGGCGCCGAGGCGTTGTACGCCGACCGCGGCCACTTCGGTGCAGGCCCGATCCGGCTCGGCTGGTTCGGACTCGCGTTTCCGGCGCTGATGCTCAACTACCTCGGTCAGGCGGTGTTCATCCTCCACAACCCGACCCTGGCGAAGCACAAGGCTGTCTTCAATCCCTTCTACCAGATGGCTCCTCACTGGAGCCTCTGGCCGCTGGTGATCCTCGCCGCGTTCGCGACGATCATCGCCTCCCAGGCCGTCATCTCGGGCTCGTTCTCGGTCGCCAAGCAGGCCATGCAGCTCGGCTTCCTGCCGAGGCTCAAGGTCCTGCACACCTCGAGCGTCGAGGGCCAGATCTACGTGCCGATCGTCAACTGGATCCTGTGCATCGGGGTCATCGTGCTGACGATCGTGTTCCGCTCGGCGGATCGGCTGGGAGACATCTACGGGGTCGCCGTCACCGGGACGTTCGTGCTCAACACAGTCCTGTTCCTGGCGGTCGCGCGGTTCCTCTGGGGAACATCGAAGCGGAGGCTGGCGCCCGTCGCCGTGCTTTTCCTGACCGTCGAGATCGCGTTCTTCAGCGCCAACATCGCCAAGGTCGAGCACGGCGCCTGGCTGCCGCTTGTGATCGGGGTCTTGATCTCGTTCGTGATGATCACGTGGAAGCGTGGCCAGGTGATCGTCACGCGCAATCGCGTTGCGAAGGAGGGGTCGCTAGACGAGTTCCTCGATCGCTGCCCGAAGGAGAAGCCGCCGCTGATCCGCGTGCCGGGCGTCGGGGTGTTTCTGAACCCGAGCAAGGACACGACGCCCCTCGCGCTCCGCGCCGAGGTCGAATACACCCACACGTTGCACGAGAAGGTGGTGATCGTGTCGGTCGAGACGATCAGCATCCCACACGTCGAAGCGTTCGAGCGGTTCACCGTGCAGCACCTCGGCCACGGCCTGTTCAAGGTCTTCCATGTGACCATTCGGGTCGGTTACAGCGACAAGCTCGACGTCCCGAAGCTGCTTGCGGCGTGCAGGAAGCAGGGCCTGCTCGAACGTAGCCTCGACCTGGAGCACGCGTCCTACTTCGTGTCGCGGATTTCGATCAGCCCGACTCCGGCACCGCTGTGGCAGGCCTGGCGCAAGAGCCTGTTCATCATGATGGCCCGCAACGCCGCCAGTCCGATCGACCACTTCGGTCTGCCCAGCGATCGCACCGTGATCATGGGCGGGCAAGTCGCAGTCTGAGCAATCGGGGAAGGACTCCGGGCGCCCGGGGCGAAACGCAGACCATGCTGCTCAAACGCCGTCCCCCGCGCATCGAGAACCGCCCCGCCGACAAACTGAAAGGCTTCGAGCACCTCGACGAGCGTGCGCTCGCCGTGCTCCGCTGGCTGAAGGCCAACCGCGTCGAGTTCGTGCTCGTCGGCCCGGTCGCGGAGGCGATCCGCGGGCGCACCGGCGTCGAGGGCCCCGTCTCGATCGTGCCGGCCCCGTACCGCCGCAACCTCGAGCGCCTCGCACGAGCGCTCGACTCGGCGCACGCCTGCATCCGGCTCGACGGTGCCGGGATCACCGGCGAGACCGACACCACCCCGACGAAGCTGACCGCCGAGAAGCTCGCACGGGGGCAGACCTGGACGCTTCGCTGCGGCGAGCACGACCTCGACGTCGAGGGTCACGCGCCCGGGATCGCGAGCTACCAGGATCTTCTATACGAGGCCGGCCGGTTCGATCCGGCCGCCGATGTGACCGTCGAGGTCGCCTCGCCGGAGGACGTCGAGCACTACGCGCACGTCCGCCGGACCGGCAGCGCGCCTGAGATCAAGATCAGCCGCGC